>NZ_LGQY01000017.1:0-26887 GCF_003116065.1 Azospirillum sp. TSO5
CCTCCTCGTCGCGGTCGAGCCGCATCGTGAGCGCTCGCACCTTCTGGCGGATCTGAAAGTCGTGCGCCGTCGGCGGCAGGGCCAGCGTCGCGCACAGGTCAGCACGGATCTGGTTCATCGCGGCGACTTCCCGGTCGGCGCGCTCACGGGCATCGTCGACCGCTTCGCGATAGGCCTTGTCAGCTGCAGCTTGGGCGGAATCGGCACGCTCGCGCGCCCGTTCCAGCCGTTGGCGGCATGCCGCTTCATCCTTCAGAAAGTTGGCCACCTTCTCGCCCAGGCGCTTGCGGACGGAGGCGACCGCGTGCCACGTTACGAACGGGTCGCCTTCGCGGCCGGCGCCGGCCCGGTCCTGACGCCCGCGACCTTCCAGGCGCTTCACGCCATCCATCAGCAGCTTCTGCCACGCCTCCAGCGGCAGGTTCTCGATGGGGCGGAGTGTGGGCGCCTTCAGCGTCCGCCAGCCGTCATCGCCCCGCACGATCAGACCGCAGCCGGCCGGCAGGTCGGACTTGGTGATGAGGCCGGCAGGGACCGCGAACGTCACGGCGGCGGCGTAGCGCAGGTAACTCTGCCACTTGCCGCTGGTCACGTCGGACCGGAAGTCGGCCACGCTGATCTTGATCTCGTAGGCCAGCGGCGTGAACCGGCTGTAGCTTTTCGGCACGCTGTAGACGTCGGGGCGCGGGCTGCCAGCCGGCCCGAGCTGCATGTCGGTCCAGATCATGCGCTCGGGCGTCCGCAGGTGCTCGGCCAAGTCGTTGGCGAGATCGTCGTGTTTCCAGGTCATGCGGCCTCCGATTTCAGGCCAAGCCGCCGCTGGGCTATGGCGATGTATTCAGGATTCAATTCGATGCCGATGCAGTCACGACCCAGATTGCGCGCCACCAAGCCGGTAGTGCCCGCGCCGAAGAACGGGTCAAGCACTATGCCGCCGGCCGGGCAACCGGCCTTGATGCACGGCTCAATCAGATCGGGAGGGAAGGTCGCGAAATGCGCGCCCTTGAAAGGCTTGGTGCTGACGGTCCACACAGAGCGCAAATTGCGCAAGCCGCCGACACCATCCCACTGCTCATCGTTTCCGCGAGCGCCATCGGCGTCCTTGTAGGAGAGGCGAGCGTCTCGCTTAAAGCCGTTGCCTGATTTGTGATCGGAGACCGCCGGCTCCTTGACAGCCTCGTGGTCGTACAGGTAGCGGTCGGATTTGGTGAGCAGGAACACGAACTCATGGGCGCGTGTTGGCCGGTCGCGCACGCTTTCCGGCATGGCGTTGGGCTTGCTCCACACGATGTCGCTCCGCAGATACCAGCCGTCTGCGCGCAGCGCGAACGCGACCATCCAGGGGATACCGATCTGGTCCTTTGACTTCAGGCCCGCCGCAGTAAGCCAAGATTGCCGATTGCGCACATTTGTTACCTGCTGTCCGCCTTGCGAAACGACGTTTTTGCCTGATCCGTAGTTGCCCCCGCCACCACCGGCGAAGCTGTCGCCCAGATTCAGCCAAAGCGTCCCGTCGTCGCGCAGCACCCGCCGCACCTCGCGAAACACCTCGACCAGTTTGGCGACGTATTCGTCCGGCGTTTGCTCCAGCCCAATCTGTCCATCGACGCCGTAGTCGCGCAGGCCATAATAGGGCGGGCTGGTGACGCAGCAATTGACGATACCGTCCGGCAGGGAGCGGAGCACGTCGATGCAGTCACCTTGATTGATTTCGATGATGGCCATCAGAATCGGTGTCCTGAAATCTCGACGTATTTCCCGACCGGCCGCACGGCGATCTCCGCCGGGACCGCAAGCGCGCTGACGCGCTCCAGCGCCTCGTCGACATTGGCCGGGATCGGCTGGCCCGGCGCCCGCCGGCTCCACCAAGTGCAGGCCTTCTGCCGCGGGAAGCCGGCGTGCTGGATGCAGACGTATTCCTTGTGCTGCACCATCCCGCATTGGTAGACGACGCACAGGGATGGCGTGCCGCCGGCCTTGTCGTGTCGCCGGTAGAAGACCTTGTCGACTCGCAGCCAGTTCGGATCGACGCGCTCGGTGCTGAGGATCGGCAATGCCGACGAACGCGCCTCGATCTTGATGGTGGGCTCTGGGAAGACGAACCCGCAGTCGGCGCACTCACGGGCCGAGGCGTGACAGATGCTCTCGCACTGCGGACACTCCTTGGTCGGCGCCTCGCCGCCGTCGCCCTTCTTGCGGTCGACCACCTTGATCTGGTCGACCGGTCCGAAGCGGCTCACCACCCCGGCGAAGTCCAGCACGAGGCAATCGGACTTGCCGTTGCGGATGGATTCGTGGATGTCGGCGCCCAGGCAACGGGTGCCTCTGCCGCAAATTTGGATATAGAGACCAGCACTTTTCGTGGGCCGAAGTAACGCGATCAGGTCAACGCTTTTGACGTTGAACCCGGTTGTGAGCGCGTTGATGCTGACCAGTGCTCGCAGCTTGCCGTGCCGGAACCGCTCGATGATGGCGTCGCGCTCGGTGTCGGGCGTGTCGCCGAACACCGCCTCGGCAGCCACCCCGCGCTCGCGCAGGGCGTCGAGGATGTGGCCGCAATGCTTCTTGCCGGCACCGAACAGCAGCCAGCTGCGCCGGTCCTGGCCGAACTGCACCACCTCGTTCACCGCCGCCGCGGTGATCTCGTCGTGATCGACGGCAGCCTCCAGCTGGCCGGCAATGAACTCGCCGTCGCGCGTGCCGACGCCGGTCACGTCTAGCCTGGTGGCGGTCGCCTTGCTGATGAGCGGGCACAGGTAACCAGCCTCGATCAGTTCCAGCATGGGCGTCTCGTGGGCAATGCCGTCGAACAGGGCGTTGTCGCCCGTGTGCAGCATGCCGGTATTCATGCGGAACGGCGTGGCGGTCAGTCCAACGACCCGCAGGTGCTGGCCGTTGATCGCCTTCATGTCGCTGATGAACTTGCGGTACATGCCCGATTCCTTGTTCGGAATCAGGTGCGCCTCGTCGACCAGAATCAGGTCGCACTTCTGGAGTTCGTAGGCCTTCTTGTGGACGGACTGGATGCTGCAGAACAGCACCTGGCTGGTCTTGTCGCGCGAGCGCAGGCCGGCGCTGTAGATGCCCGCCGGGCAATGCGGCATGAGCCCGAGCAATTCCTGGTAATTTTGTGATACTAGTTCCTTCACATGTGTAATTATTATAATGCGCTCGGTGGGCCACTGGGTGAGGATGTCCTCGACCAGCTTGGCGATCACCAAGCTCTTGCCACCGCCGGTCGGAATGACCACCAGCGGGTTGCCGTCGTTGTCGCCCATCCAGCCATAAAGGTCGTCGATGGCCTTCTGCTGGTAGGGCCGCAGATTGAGCTTCATCGCATTGCTCGGGGTATGTGCGAAAGGGGTCGGCGGCGCAACATCGTGCGCCAGCCGCAGATCCATGCTCGCCGCCGCGGCGGGAGCGGTCAAGCGCCGATAGTCCTTTTCGGACTATTCCTTGGCGCGCGTCTTCACCAGATGGGCGAGCGCGCGGTCATCAATGTCCGGCTCGCCGATCTCCTCCAGCAGGGCGCGTTCCTTGGGCGTGGAGATGACGTGCCGGAATTTCTGCAGCAGCACGCGGGCGCACGACAACGCGGTGATCTGCTTGCTGTAGCCCTCGCGCAGTTGCTCCAGCCGAGCGGTCAGATCCGCCACCTGCGCATCCACCGGCCGTGCGTCGGCGATTTGGAGGTTGCTCGCCATCATGTCGGCCTGAATGCGGTCGGCAATCGTGCGCGCCTGATCGTCGGTCAGGGCGGACAGGCAAGTGCCGGAAGCCGCATCGCGGCGCGCGACGTAGATGCTGTCGAGGATCGAAATCATTCATCCATCTCCATTTCGCGCAGCCGACGCATCAGTGCCCGCCCGCTGGAAATCCGCTGCTTGATGGCGCCGGTTGTCAGGGACATCTCGGCGGCCACGTCGATGTAGCTGCGCCCCTCGCCGGACACTTTCAGCAGCGCTAGCCGCTGCTCCAGCGACAGGTTGCCCTCCATACGGCGTGCGGTGTCCGCCAGATCGACGGCGCTCTCCTGGGTGGGGGCGACCGCCGGCAGGGCGATGTGGTCGGGCCTGCGCGGCGCGTCACGATCCGGATCCGGCTGCCCTTCCAGCGCATCCAGCGGGATGTGCTCCAGCTTGTTGGCGTGCAGCAGGCGGCTGTTGACGAACAGGTTGCGCATGATGACCCGCAGCCAGCCGCCCATGTTGGTGCCATCGAACAGGTCGCGCCGCTCGATGGCTCGGGTCAGCGTGTCCTGCAGCAGGTCGTCGGCGTCCGCCTTGTTGTGCGTCAGCTTGAGCGCCTGGGCGCGGAGGGCGGTCCGGCACTCCAGCATCTGCTGCTCGAACGAACGCCTCGGTTTACGTGCTCTTGCCATCCTGCGGCCCCTCGTCCGTCCAGTAGGATCCGTCGCGCATCTGGTAGGAGATGAACGACGCATCGGGCGCCGCGTCGATCTGCTCGCCCGGCACCAGATTCGGGTTGAAGCGGTGCTCGCCGCAGCCGGTGTATTGGAAGTCGAGCGGGATCTTGTCCTCGTGCCGCGCGCATCGCCATGAGCCCTCGCCATCCTCCACGGCCTCGGAGAAGGCGCAGGTGCGGCAATTGCGCTGCGGCAGACGGCTGCCGTGGCAGACCTCCGAGAAGTCGCAGAACCGGCACTTGAAGAACGACGGGTCGCTCGACACGCGCTCCGGCGGCACGTCGCTGAAGATCACCCGGCGGGCCTTGGCGATGTGCCGCATGGCCTCGGCCGGATCCGCCTCCGTGCGGACTGAAACGGTGCTCCGGCCACCCGGCGATGCGCAGGTCAGATAGTGCCGGTCGAAGCCGGTATAGTGCATGTAAAGTTGAGCTTGAACAAAATAGGTGAAGTCCCAGGCACGAAGCGCGTTCTTCTCGCCAAGATCCGCCTTCAGTTTCTCTAGCTTCTTCTGCTTGTCTTCATTTGTTGTCTTGCCTTCCCAGACGTGCCATGTCTTGGGAGCCTGCAAGATACCGATGATCTTGCCGTCGCAGAAGCCGCGGAAGTGGCCGCCGTGGTCCTTGAATCCGAATTGCCGACCGGTTTCCGGATCGACCGTCAGCAGCGTCACACCCTGCACCAAGCGCAGGCGCTCGGCCATCAGGTCCTCGGTGCGATGGCCGTCATCGAAGCGCTTGATGCTGGTCGCGTCGAAGAAGACGGGCGCCACCCAGCGGATCTGGTAGAACGGCTTGCGAGCGCACTCGTCACCGATCACACCCATGCCCAGGCGCGGGCCGGGCTTTCGGTTGCCCTTCACCTCCAGCGCGCGGTCGGCAGCTTCAAGGGTGGGGTCTGGGATGGAGCGGGGGAGTGGGGCCATTACGCGACCTCCGTCGAGAAGCGCGCCATGCGGCGCTCGATGTCGGCGATGAACTCGGCCTCACGCTCGATGCCAACCGCGTTGAACCCTTCCTCCATGGCGGCCTGGAGCGTCGAACCGCTGCCAGCGAAAGGGTCCAGCACCGTGCCGCCCGGCGGCGTCACGAGACGGCACAGGTAGCGCATCAGGGCGATCGGCTTGACGGTGGGATGCTTCGATGCGGCACGGTCTGCCTTGTTGGCCTTGGCGCAGTAGAAGAAGCGAGAAGCGCTTCCGGAATCGCCATAGCAGACCATCGGCGTTCCTTCGGGTCGGCTCTCAGCCCCATAGGCCGCCCCGCGGTTCCCCTCGTTGTCGCCGGACGAGACCCGCTTGACGGCCCCGGTCCCGCTCGTTTTGGTGCCGAAGGCTGCAAACGCCTCCTTGACCTCATCTGACCCGTCGTGGATCACGTTGGCGGGCCAGCGGCCGGCGGCGTTCTGCTCGTAAACCCCGGGCTTTGGCTGCCATCCATCATCGTTCATGACGCCTAGTGCGGTGTTGCGCGTGGCGATGATGGTGTCGCCGGTCGGCACGCGGCATGCGTCGATGTTCAGCGCGCCGCACCCGTGCGCCAGTACGTTCGCCGCGACGGTGCCGATCAACGGTTTGCGCGCAACGATGATCGGCTCGAAGGCCGGCTTGAGAGCGGTGCCCCACCCTTCCCATTGGAGTGCCGCCTCGGTGGCAGCCGCGGTGACCGTGTGGGTGTAGGTGCGGTCGTTCAGCTTCTCCCAGGAACCATCCTTGTTCTGGTCAGCGCCTGGGCGCAGGCGGCGCACAGTTGCCCCCTCAGCCACCACCTCGCGCTCCGCGCCGGCCATCTTGTCCAGCGCCTTGGACACGTCGAGCGACTTCGGGAACCCCGAGCCATAAAGCCACATGACCGTGTCGCGGATCTCGAAGCCGGCGTCCTCAATGGCGCAGGCAATGCGGTGAAAGGTGCGGGTGCCACCGAACGCCAGCAGGTGCGCGCCGGGCTTCAGGCGGTCGTAGATGGCCCGCCACGTCTCCGGATCGAACGCGACCCCTCGCTTGTCCCATTCCCTTCCCATGAAGCCCAGTTCGTACGGCGGGTCGGTGACGCACGCATCGAACAGGCTTTTGCGGAGCTTCCAGCGCAGAGTGCTGCGGCAGTCGCCATGATGGAGCTCGTGCCGTGCCATCATATCCGCACCGGCATGATGACCTGGCGCAGCGCCGGCTCGCTTTCGCCCTGCAGCAGGAGCGGATTCGCGTGATCGCTGTAGCTGATCACCGTCACCTCGGCGTCGGAGGCGGCCAGCAGCGTGCGCAGGTAGGCGGCATTCACCCCGATCTCGATGGGGTGCGTGGAGACGGTCGGGATGGCGGTGTACGCATGCCCGCCCTCCTCGCCCTTCGTCATCACGCCCAGGCGCGTGCCGTCGAAGCGCAGCAGGACGTGACGGTGCTTGCCCTCGCACATGGCCGACACGCGGCGCAGGGCGGCCAGCAGGTCGCGGCGGCCGACCTTCGCATTTCCGGTGAAATTGCGCGGCACCACGCGCTCATAGTCGGGGAAGGTGCCGTCGATGAACCTGCTGATGAGTTCGGTGTCGTCGGCCAGTCGGAAGCGCACCTTGGTGCGATTGCTGTCGATGGCCACCTCGACGCGGTCGCCCGACTCCGTGCTCAGCATGCGCAGCAGGAGCCCCGCCGATTTGCGCGGCAGGATGTAGCCGGCGGCCGGGCCGACCGGAAACGCTTCGCTCGCCGCCGGCGGCAGCGGAGCGTCTTGCTGGCTCATGACATGGCCATTCGTCGCGACGCCGGTCAGCGCCCGCGTGCCGGCATGCGTCTCCCGCCCGTGCAGATAGACGCCGTTGAGGTAATAGCGCGTTTCCTCGGTGCTGACAGCGATCAGCGTGTTGGCCAGGACCGCCCGCAGGGCATCCGCCGGCATGGTGAAGGTCCGCGCCTTGGGGAAATCGGCGGATACGACGGGGATGTCCTCCACCGGAAAGCCGTACAGGCCACCCGTCGTTTCGCCCGCCGTGAACTCCAGGTCCTTGCCCTTGGGGGTGAGCGTGATGGTGCCAGTGTCCAGCGCCGTCAGCACGCGCGTTAGCCGGCCCGCCGGCACAGCCACATCCAATTCGCCGGCAGTCTGCACCGGCGCACGGGTGGTGATGCTGATGTCCATGTCGGTGGCGGTGATGGCGACGCCGTCAGCGTCGGCGCGGACCCGCACGCAGCCCAGGATCGGGATGGAATTGCGCCGCTCCGTCACCGCGGCGGCGGCACGGACAGCCGACCGCAGCGCGGCTGTTTCGATGACCGCGCTCATGCCCGCACCTGATCGCGCGCATCGGCCTCGATCTCCGCCCACGCCTCGTCGGTGAACTCGCTCTTAGCCTCGGCGATGATGGCGCGCAGCACGGCGCCGTCCGGCACGCTGGCGCGGGCTTCCTCCAGCTTCAGGCGGGCGATTTCGGCGCGACGGTGCAGCTTGGCGTCGGTCGAGCGGCGCAGCCAGTCCGGGTCCAGCTTGCCCTCGGTCTCGCGGCTGCGGGTCTGGGCCTCGATCCGGTCGACCTCGATTGTGAGAATGTCGATGTTGTAGCGGATCTCGGCACCGGTGATCGGGTTCTCGATCAGCGGGTTCAGCGGACGCCGCGGGCGGACCGGGGCGGCGTCGGTCACGGTGATGGTGGTTTCGGGGTCGTTCATTGTGGTCTCGCGCGTTCACGGGGGAGGGGCGACCGGCGGCGTCGGGACCGCCGGTCGCGGGGTATCAGCCGCGCTTCCAGGGCGCGTTCTTCGGCGGCCCACCGGCGGCCGGCGGAGCCTGGTAGCCCTGCTGGGCCGGCTGCTGCTGGTAGCCCTGCTGCGGCGCCTGCTGATAACCACCCTGCTGGCCGGCCGGCGGAGCGTACTGCTGCTGCGGAGGCTGCTGCTGATACCCGCCCTGCTGGGGCGGCGGGTTGGCCGGGCCACGCTGGGTCGGGGCGGCGCCGGCCGCACCCACCGGCTTGTAGCCCTTGACCTCGTTGCTGGCGTCGTACTGCTTGCCGGTCTTCTCGTCGGTGCGCGGCGGCTTGACGACCACCTTCGCCACCATCGGGTGGAAGTGCAGCTGCTCGCTGTCCTCGACCACCATCACGCCGGTGGCGTGGCAGATGGCGGACAGGGTGCGGTTGGCGATCTCGACCGCCTTCTGGTTCGGGTTCCACAGATTCAGGCGGTCGAACAGCCGCTGGCCGGCGCGCTCTCCGTCCAGGATCTCCATCTCCAGGGTCAAGTAGGACCCCGTGCCGGCGCTGTTCTCCTTGGTCTCGGACTGGACGATCTGGACGACGTAGTCGCCCGGCGGCAAGACCTCGAACGGAGCGGCGGGGTCGACGTCGTGCGCATTGAACTGGTAGCCGATCTGGGCCATCGAAAACTCCTGTGGGATGGCGGTGTATGGATAGTCCCTTTAGGACTATTTGCGGGCGTAGAAAGGGCGGTTAAGAGGCCACCGCTTTGACGAGTTCGGCGTAGCCGAGGCTCATGTCGATCTGGTCGGGCAGCGGATACCGGCACTTGGCCAGGAACGCGGGGCGCTCCTCGGTGAAGATAAGCCGCTCGCCGCGGCCGACACCCCTGGTGACGGTTTTCTTGAAGCCGACGTCGGATTTGATCGTGCTGGTCCGATAGTTCGCGAACAGCAGAGCATCGCAATGCTCGATCATCTTGGCCTTCGCGAGCTTGTGCAGCTTGATCTCGTACCGATCATACGGCTCGGAATCGGGCGGCGTGGTCTTGTTCACGACGGCGTGCGCAAGCTGGATGACCGCGATGTTCTTGTCGTCGCGAAGCGCGTTGACGGCCTCGATGTATTCCTTCCACACATCGATGGTGGCGAGATAGCCGCGGCCGAAGTCCGGCTGCTCGATCGTCTTCCAGTTGTTGCGGCGGCACGTTTCAGCCCACACCAGGGGCTCCAGCCAGTCGAGGCTGTCCACAACGACCGTCTCGAACTCGTCGCTGTTCTCATAGACCACGCCGAAGGCGTCGATCACGTCGTTGAAGGTGATGCCCTTCTGGTACAGCTCGAAGTGCGGGACATCCAGCTTTCCGAGACCGTTTTCGATGCACAGCACCACCGGCCTGTTGGAGCCGACCGTCTCCGGGATCACGGAGCCGTTTGCGTCGAACTGACACCCGGTCGCCCAGTGCGTCTTGCCGATGCCACCCGACGCATAGAGGATCACGCGCGGCGGCTTGATCTCGTTCTTGCGCTTCAGGTGGTTGATGTTGATAGCCAAGTTGGCCTCCTAATTGCCTGGATCTGGTAGCGAGTATCCGTAGCGACCCTCTTTCGCGTTCCTGATCGCGGTTCTGATGGTCGAAACCGAACACCCGTACTCCTCGACCAGAGATTTGAATGTGCGACCGCTCAAGCGCTTCTCGATGATTTCGGCGACTTGGTGATTCGAGAGCTTGCGTTGCGATTCCGAGATCGCGGCTTTCGCTTCGTCAGATAATCGATGACCGAGTGCGGAGCGATTTCCTTTCGCCTTCTCCGCCATAAGCCGCCTGGATTCCTCGCTGCGCTTTTTCCCCTTGTTGCTTTCGGATAACTTCCGCCTCGTTTCTTCACTTGGAGGCGGTCTTTTCCGGAGGGCTTCCGAAATCTTGGCCCTAGCCTCTGGCGATTGGCGCTTCGCCCTCAACTTGGCGACGTGATCGGGCTTGAGCTTCCTTCCGATGCGCGACAGCGTCATTTTGCGCCTGGCCTCATCGGACATCTTTCTTCCGATCTGCCAGCGGGACATCTTCTGCCGCGTCTCGTCCGACCGCTTGAGACCGAGGGCGCTTCGCCCCGTGCTGCAGATGTTGTATCCGCGGCAGGGGTCGGTAAGCCGACCAGTTGCGATGTGCTCGGTCTCAATCGACGTGAGCAACTCCTTCTGCTCCACGATCTGCACGACCTCGAAGCAGAAGGCTTGCTCTCCGTGCTTGGCCCACGATTTCTGGAGTCGAGGATTGCAGTGGGTTCCAGCATGAAGCTCGCGAAGGTGGTCACGGAAGCGCCGACGAATGTTCACGGCGCTTCCGATATACACCTTGCCGTTGACGGTATTGCGGATCCGATAGATCCCAGAAACCGCCGGCGCATCCATCGCTTACGCCCCCGCCTTTGCGGCAGCGACCAGGGCCGTCTCGCGGTCCTGCGCGGCGCTGTAGACGCGCTCGCGGATCGCCATCGGCCACTCGCACACCTGCTCGTTGACGCCCATCAGCGCGTCCAGTTCCGGCTCGGTCGTGCAGGCGTTGATGAGTTCGATCATCTTCGCCTCGGCGTTCTCGATGCTGGCGTAGGACGAGAAGACCGTGCCGTCAGCCTTCAGCACCGGGATGCGGCCCGCACCTACCGGCTGCTGGGCGGCGGGTTCCGGAGCGGCGGCCGGCGGAGCGTCCTGGGCCGGGGCGGGCTCGGACTTCTTGGCCCACGGCGGCGGGGCCTTGGCCGGGGCAGCGGACGGAACCGGCTGCTGGGCGACCGGCTGCGGAGCGGGGGCAGGCTGGGTCAGCGGGATGTCCTGCACCATCACGTCGGACTGGCCGGTCACCACGATAGCGCCCGTCGGCACGCCCTGCGCCGCGATGGCTTCCTCCAGGTCGATCTGCTGCTCGCCGGTCGGCGTGGCCGGCGGCTCGGCACCCTGCTGCTGGGCCGCCTCGGCGGCACGGGCAGCTTCCATCTCGGCCTTGGTGCGGCGCTTCCGGCGCGTCGCGGCCTGTTCCGCGGTTTCCGGCTGGCCGGCCTCGGGCTGCTCCGGCTCGGCACCGGCGGCCACCACCTGCGCATCGACCTGGAAGTCGATGCCGTCGACGGACCCGGCGGTCTGGCGCAGCGCGATGATCTTGTCCTCGACGCTCGCGATCACGCGGGCCTGCTCGAACAGACCGGAGGGCAGCGGCACGCGGCCGGTGATGGTGATCAGGAGTTCCTGCTGCAGATTGCTCATGGTGATCAGTCCCGGTTGCCGGTGATGATGGAGTAGATGTCGCGGACCAGATCCTGGTCGGCGTTGATGGCGGCGGCGACGCGCTTCACGATCTCGTTGCGCTTATCGCAGTTGTCGAATTTTGCGTCGAAGTCGCCGAGCGTACGCAGAATGTGCTCGTCACCAACCAGAATGGCGTCGGCACTTGCGACGGCCTGAACATGGGCCGAACGAGCCGACTTCTCGGCGTCCGCGGCCAGCTGCGCGATCTCGGCCATCGCATCGGCGTGACCGACCGGGTCCGCGGCGGCGTCCGGCATCTTGGCCAGCAGCAGTTCGATCTTTTCCTTGCTCATCAGGCGACGATCCTCTTGTTGCAGTTGCGGATGGCGGCCACGATGTCACCGGCCAGTGTCGGGTCGGCGGCGTTCAGCGCGGTCGCAATGCGGTTGTTGAGGTGGGTCAGCAGGGCCGCGCCGATGGTCGGGGTGGTCTCGGTCGGCACGACCGGCGGGAGAAGGGCCAGCACGCGGATGCCGTCGGCTTCCAGGTATCCCTTCTCGTTCGGCACGAACTCGATGGAGCGGGGATTATCCATCACTCCGGCTCCTTCTTCGTGATCCGGTACTTGGCGGCGCCCGGCTTGACGGTACGGGCCGGCTCAAACAGCTTGCGGATGCGCTCGGGCCACGCCTTGAACTTGGTCTCGCTGACCTTGTAGGTGGTCTCGACGTATTCGCGCGGTTTCTCGCCGAGCTTCTGGAGTTCCAGCACGGCGGAGCCGATCTTGGCCTGATCCCACTCCGCCTTCTTTTCCAAATCGCATTCGATCAAGAACCGCTCGTCGGCCTCGGCCTTCTCCAGACGAACCGTGCCGAAGTCCTTGCCGGCATCCTTGCGGAGCTTGGCGGCGTCGGTCTTGAACCGCAGGTCCAGCGCCGCGCTGAGCCACGCCTTGGCGCTCTTCAGCTTGGCTTCGGCCGCGGAGATTTCTTCCTGGAGGCCGTGCAGATGGTCCAGCGGCTTGTCCAAGCTCTGGGCGATCGGCAGATCACCAAGCTGGTCCATCGTCAGCTTGTTCGTCATGCTGTCCTTCCGGGGGTTGGGCCGGAGCAACATCGTGCGCCGGCCGTGGATTCAACGTAGCGGGCGGGCCGGAGGATGAATAGTCCTTTTTGGACTTTTTCTCCTCACGAAAAAGGGTTAGCCGCGGGTGGTGGTCGGCGGGGCCGGGATCTCGTGCGGCAGAGCGAGCCGGACGTGGGTGCAGAAGCTGGCCCCACACCCACCCTTGCCGACGACTTCGCCCTCGTCGCCCAGCAGCACCTCGTCCAGTTCGATGCGACCACTCTCGTTGACCCACCATGCCATCGGACCGGTGTTCGGCTCGCCGCGGAAGTCGTCGACGCGCACCCACTGCGGCTCGGTGGAGGCGGTGCCGGCGGCACGGTCCAGCCGCTCGATCTCGGCCGCGATCAGCGCGCCGGCTTTGACCAGATCGCGGCGTGGGTTGGTGGGCTTGAACCACTTTATCGCCCAGTCTCGGGGCCAGATGTATCTCAGCAGGTTGATGTACCCGCCACGCGAATTCGTGGATGCCTCGGCGCGCCTCGCGTCGTCAAACGAAGCAATCCATGCATAAGTGGCGGCAGCGGCGGCCATCTGGCCCTCGCTATTGTCGTCGTCGTGCTCGACCGACCAACCCTCGGCATCAATCTGCCGGCGGCGCTCGGCCGCGATATCGTTGATGGCGCTCATCGCGCGCTCTCCTTGGTTATGCGCTCCACCGGGACGGACTTACTGCTGAACGTGGCGTGGTGCAGCCGACCGGCCGCCCAGGCGCCCCCGAAAACCAGCAGCGCGATGCCGACGTAGGCGGAGCAGTGGATGATGAAGCGGTGGCGGAAATCACTTTGCGGTCTGGACATTGACCGCACCCTCTTTGACATGGGTTTCGTAGCGGAACTGAATGCCGTTCTCGATCTGCCAGTCGCCGATCAGCGCCGGCCGGAAGCCGGTCATCTCCGGGAACGTGACGTCGCCCTCGGGCTCCAGATTCACGCGGGTCAGATGGACGCGGTCGGCGAGCGGCAGGGCTTGGCGGTAGATCTCGCCACCGCCGATGATGAAGACCTCACGGAAGGCGTGGGCGATATTCAGCACCGATTCCAGCGAGTGCACGACTGTCGCATCCTGGAATCGGCCTTGTGCGGCCGGATCGCTGCTTATTACGACATTGATGCGGTTGGGCAGCGGCTTCCTTGGCAAGCTTTCCCATGTTTTGCGTCCCATGATGACCGGCTTGCCGAGCGTCAACTCCCGAAAGCGCTTGAGATCGGCAGACAGCTGCCAGGGAAGCTTCCCCTGGCAGCCGATCACGTCATTGAGGGCGACAGCGGCGATGATGGAGATCTGCATCATCGTCACTCCCAGGGCGCGATTGGCGTCAGAAGCAGCGCCAGAGCAAAGGCGCTAATCAGCAGTCCAGCGACGCCGACCAGGCCGTACATGATGCGCTCCAGCTGTGGCACATGGCGCGCCCAGCCGTGATAGCCCTCGGCGAAGATCATGATCAGCGCCGAGGTCGCCAGCAGCTTGACGACAGTCGCCAAATAGGCGGTCTGGAAAGCTGTCATGGTCACACCGCCACCGGAGCTTTAATCGCCGGGGCCGGGTCATAGCCGTCCAGCGCGATGTCGCCGAGCGTGAAGCCGTCGATGTCGGCCACTTCGGGATTGAGGCGCAGGGTCGGCAGCGGCAGCGGCGCGCGGGTCAACTGATCGCATACCTGACCAAAATGATTTCGGTAGATGTGAACGTCGCCGCCAGTCCAGACGACCTCTCCCGGCGCATGGCCGGTGATCTGGGCGACCATGTGGGTCAGCAGCGCGTAGCTGGCGATATTAAAGGGCATGCCCAGGAATACATCGACCGAACGCATGTAGAACTGGAGATCAAGGGCACGGCGAGGAATGCCCAGCTTATCCATGACCTCATGTACCGCGACCTCGTCACGGTCCAGATTGTCGCGCGCCCCGTAAATCACGAGCCGCTGCCGAGCACTCAACGGCCGGCTGTTGAACTGGAACATCATGTGGCAGGGCGGCAGGGCGCAGCCGTCGACCTGGGCGACATTCCATGCGTTGACGATGATCCGCCGGCTGTCGGGGTTGGTGCGCAGCGTCTCGATGGCATTGGCAAGCTGGTCGACGCGATTGCCAATGCCGGCACCCTCCCAGTCACGCCACTGTGCGCCATAGACCGGCCCCAGCCCGCCCCAGCGCTCGGCGAAATCGTCGTCGGCCAAGATCATAGCTTCGAACTCGGCGCGCGAGAACTCGCCTTCGCCGCCAGTCGATTTGTGATAGGCGTTGTATTTGGCGAGCGGCCAGTCGGTCCAGATCGAGACGCCCTGTTCGACCAGCGGCCGGATGTTGGTCGAGCCGGAGATCATCCACAGCAGCTCCGCGGCGACGCCCTTGAAGAACACCTTCTTGGTGGTCAGCAGCGGAAAGCCCTGTTGCAGATCGAACCGCATCTGCCGGCCGAAGACGCTGCGCGTGCCGGTGCCGGTGCGGTCGTCCTTGTCGGTGCCGTTGGTGATGATGTCCCGCAGGAGATCGAGATACGCCTTCATTGGTCGGTCTCCTTCGCCGCCCGGTTCACGCCGGCAATCACCTGCTGGGGCGTGAGCCCGTGTTCGTCGCCGATGCGCTTCGCGGCCCGCCGCAAGCTGCCAGGCACGCTGGCGCCCACCCCGGCGTATTTGTTGACCCGGCGCATGCCGCCGCCGGTCCAGATGTGATTGCCGTCTCGCATGCCCGCGTGCAGCAGGGTGCGTTCAGCCGCGTGGCTTCGCTTCATGGTGTTGATCCCTGGTTGGGGTGTGGTGGTCAGGCGGCAGGCGCCGCCGGCAACTGGCTGGCCCGCGTGATCTGCGCCGGCGCCGCGTTGAGCGGCGTCACGGTCACGGTCAGACCGGGTGTGGCGGAATAGTGCTTCTCGAACTGGATCTCGACCACGACCGCGTCGTCGGACCAGACGACGTCTTCGGTCACCTTCTTCCCGGCGATCTTATGTTTCACCGGGTTCAAGGCGTCGAGCATCTTTATTATGTTGTCCGCATCGGGTTTGACGGTGGGCCGGATCAGGCCCAGCAGTGCGGCATCGCGCTTCCAGCGCGCCCAGCTTTCCGGCACCTCCTCCTCGGCCAGCAAGCACACCCGCACCGGGCCGGTAATGACCGACAGGCCGGCCGTGCGCATGGCGTGCTGGGCCGTCCGTCGCAGGTCAGACTCATACGTACGGGTCTGACCTGGCGTGTAGGCGCGGCCGGTTCGCGGATCGAACTGTGGCCGGCCTTTCCCCTGCAGGTCGCCGTCCAGCCGAATGCGGAGCATCACCGCCCTCCCGCCAGCCCGGCGCGCAGCGAGACGATTCGCGCGCGAATATCGGCCTGCTCGTTGGGTGTTGCCTTCGGCGAGCCGTCGGCAATCTGCTGCAGCCGCTTCACCAAGTCGGTGATTTCGCGTTCCGCAGCGGCTTTCTCGCGGGCGTTCATTTCGGCAGCCCCGCGACGGCCTCGGCCGGCAGCCAGTCGAGCGGCGTCACCGCCCCGCTGGTCGCCCGCTGGATTTTCACCTGGGTGGCGGGGCGCGGCACGCGCTTGCCGTTACGGTATTTGTTGACGGCCGATTGGCTGATGCCGGCGCGTTCCGCGAACTGCACTTCGGTCATCTGCTCCTGGCGCAGGAACGTGTCGAGGTTCATGCATCCGATGTAGCGCGAGACGTTTATGACCGAAAGGACTATTTCGGGTGAGATGTTGCGGACAACCCCCATTGCAAAATATGACGTTTCGTACTAAGTTTCACACAACAACCTGTTGATCAGGCTTAATTAATATCGGAGAACGCAATGACCAGTATTCCGCGAGAGGCAGTCGAGTTAATCGCTGCTCGCAAGGAAAAGGGCCTGACCCAGGTGGAAATGGCTCGTATGACGGACACCACTCAGTCGAACTACGCGAAATTGGAGCGCGGCGAGCGCCGCATTTCGCCCGAATGGGCCGCGAAGTTCGGTAAGATACTGGGCAAGGATCCGGCACTTTTCCTGGGGAAGGGCGACCGGGAGATCATCAATGCGGTGGCTTATGGCCGCGGCGCGGTGGCTCCGATTCAGGCTGTCGCCGACACGACCGCCATCCCCATCCGAAATTTCAGCTTCCTCGGCAAGACGGGGCCGCTGGCGCTCGATCCGGATTCGGCCGGCACCTACCCCGCCCCGCACTATCTGGCGGGCGTGAAGGATGCCTACGTGCTGGTGATGCCGGATGACAGCATGATGCCGCGCTACCGGCCGGGCCAGCACCTGCACATCCATCCGCGCCGCACCGCCTCCCCCGGCGCTGCCGTCGTGGTGATGCTGAAGGACGGCACCGGCATGGTGGCGGAGTTCGGCGGCTGGGCGAACGGCTCGCTGCTCGTCAGCACCTACGCCGATGGCGAGCGCGAGTTCGCTGCCGACGACATCGAAGCGGTCCACATCGTGGTGGGGAGTCAGGAGGCTCTGTAGCCTCCTGTTTTTTTCTCTTGCGTAAATAGTCCTGTTTGTCATAGCCTCCGGTCATCGAACAACGCGCCCCGCCGAGCTGGAGAGATCGCCGGCCGGGCCATCGGAGACCACGACATGCAGCAGGGCAAGCGCAAGGGCGCGCCGGACAACGGCGCGACGAGGGAAGATCTGGCCATCCTGTGCTCGGTGCCGGGGGCGACCTACGCCCAGATCGGCGAGTTCTACGGACTGTCCGAGCGCTGGGCGCAGAAGTGGTGCAGCCGGTACGGCCTCAAACTCACCGCGCCGCGCCCCCTACCCCGCCCTTCCCTCCCCTCCCCTTCCAGGCCGGCGGTTCGGACCTGGACGGCTGCGGAATTGGCGGAGGAGGCACGCCGCAGCGGCGTCACGCCGCGCCCGTGCCCGACCGCGTTTGTGGCGCCGTCGCGTCACGCCGTGCGCGACGAAACCCACCGGGACGTCAGGGGCTTGCGTGAGCATGCTCGCGTTCTGAATGAGGCGATCGCCGCTCGCGCTTTTCGCCATTTCGATTTCACCGCAACTCCACATGCGTGAATAGGAGGCGGACGTGACCACCTTCAACATCAACGGCCAGCTTCGCTTTCGCCTGACCACCAGCGGTGAGCGGCACCTGCGCGACCACCTTGCCCGCGAGGCGCGGCTATGCAATGCGGCCTCGCCCTTCGGTCGGAAGATCGCCGACGACGAGGGCATGCCGAAGCCCCTGCCGGATGGGCGGGTGGAGATGACCGCCTGGGGGGTGTTCCACATCTTTGGGCCGCGTTGCTTCATCGGCGCCGATCCCGTGTTCGAGCGCAACGAGCTGGAGGTCGTTCGGCCATGAAAGTCATCTTCCTCGACATTGACGGTCCGATGATCCCCGGTCGCGCCTATTACCTGCCGGAGAACCACGGGACGCTGGTCACGCGGTTCGATCCGGTGGCGGTCGCCATGGTGCTGCGTCTGCTGCATCTCGCGCCGGCCAAGCTGGTCATCTCCAGCACTTGGCGGAAGCATGGGCGCGAGCGCCTGGCTGCCGGCTTGGCCTGCAACGGCATCTGCCCGGCGCACCTGCACGACGACTGGTCGACCGGCCCGCACTTCGACGGCCCATCTGGCCGCACGCGAGAGATCCGGTCGTGGTTGAAGCGACATCCGGAGGTGACCCACTATGTCGCCATCGACGACGAGGATGTTGCGCTGAATGGCGCCGTTCGCTGCTCCATGGAAGACGGCCTCATGAAGGAGCACTTTAAGCGGGCCGGCCAACTGCTGGAGATCGACAATATGCGGCTGCTGTGCGAGCGGCTGCCGGCCGCCACATGATCGTCGCCGGCACAGGACACCGCCCGCAGAAACTCGGCGGATTCGGCCGCGCCACCCAAGCGCGCCTGCTCGTGCTCGCGTCAAGCTGGCTGACGGCACGAGCCGATATCACGCGCGTCGTCAGCGGCATGGCGCTGGGGTGGGATCTGGCGCTCGCGCACGCAGCGGTGCTGGCTGGCATCCAGTTCACCGCCGCCGTTCCGTGCGACAACCAGGAGAGCCGATGGCCGGCGCTGTCCCAGGCCTACTACCGCCGCCTGCTAGCGCTGTCCGACGATGTCGTGGTTGTGTCGCCCGGCCCCTACGAGCCCTGGAAGATGCAGGTGCGGAACGAGTGGATGGTGGATCGCTGCGACCTGCTGCTGGCCCTCTGGGACGGCTCGCGCGGGGGTACGGCCAACTGCTGCTGGTATGCGCAGCGCGTCGAGCGGCCGATTGAGAATCTGTGGGGCGAGTGGCTTCGGCTGAACGACTCCGATTCGCCTTTGGCATCTGGCGACCGCCGGTAGCTGGGGCAGTTATCCCCTGGCGTCTGGCGACCGTCGCACTTATCCATTGGCATCTGGCGACCAGTTGTTGGCATCTGGCGACCGCCGAATCGGCGGAATCCCGAGTCCTCCACTGGCATCTGGCGACCATACTAATAAAAGATCTCTAGTAACTACCAATAGACCGGTCGCCAGATGCCAATCCGCTTGGTCGCCAGATGCCAAATTGACCCGACACGGCTCGATGTGCACCATCGGACCGAGAGGTGAGCCATGGCTGAAATCCACGACCTGATCATTCATCACGGTGCAGAGCGCGCCCGCGAGATGGTGCCGGCTGAACAGCGGCGCTATGTCGACATCGCCGCCGCCTTGATGGAAGAGGAGCGGCTGGCCATCGGCATCACCTACGCCGGCTTCTGCCTGACCAGCCTGCCGCACAAGCCCCGGCCGCCCGATGAAGTCTGGACCCGCCCCGGTGCCCGCGTGACGCTGATGATCGCACCCGGCCATGTGCGAGATCAAGGCAAGACGGTGCCGATCGGCGTGCCGTATGGCGCCCGGGCGCGCATGATCCTGTTCTATCTGCAATCGGAGGCCCTAAAGCGCAGCACGCGCGAGGTGGTGCTCGGCAGGTCGATGAACGAGTGGTTCGGCCGCATGGGCGTGTCAGTGGGCGGCACCAGCTTTGCCGCGATCCGCGACCAGGCGCGTCGCATCAGCCGCTGCATCCTGACCTTCGACTGGAACGACAGTGCCGATCACGTTCAGTTCGGCATCGTGGACGGCGCCTTCAACCTGGGCGGTGAGGCGGCTGACGGCCGGCAGGGCAAGCTATTCGAAGAGGTCGTCCACCTGTCGGAAGGCTTCTACGCCGCCCTGCGCGACCACCCGGTGCCGGTGCGCGACACCGCGCTGAAGGAGCTGTGTTCGCAGTCGATGGCGCTCGACGCCTATGTGTGGCTGGCCTACCGGCTGCACAGCCTATCCAAGCCCATGCCGATCTCGTGGCCGGCCCTGTATCAGCAGTTCGGCGGCGGGTTCGCCCAGATGAAGCACTTCAAGCCGCGCTTTGTGGAGAGCTTGCGGGCGGCACTGGCCGCCTATCCCGAAGCGCGCGTCGATCTTGACAGCAACGGTCTCGTTCTGATCCCGTCTCCGCCGCCAGTGCCGAAGCTCACAGCGGCTTGACCGGTCGCCAGATGCCAAACGAGACCCAAACCGCGAGGACACAATGGCCGTATTTGTATTTGCGTCAACGAAGGGAGGGCCGGGCAAGACCACGACCGCTGCCTGCATCGCCCACCACTTCCTCCGCGAGGGGCACACCGTCAAGGCGATCGACAGCGATCCCAACCAGAATCTCGTCAAGCGGCTGAGCAAGTCGGACGTGCCGGTGGAGGTGGTCGAGGAGGAGGGGCTGCTGGCGGCCATCAAGGCGGCTCAGGCTGAGGCCGAGATCGTCGTGGTGGACGTCGCTGGCGTGCTGACCCGCGGGATGCTGTACGCGGTGGCGGCGGCAAGCGTGGTCATTATCCCGTGCAGCCCGGACCGCAACGACGTGATCGAGGCCGTCAAGACGCAGATGATCATCCAGCAGGCGCAGGAGATCAAAGGCCGCGCCATCCCGCACGCTGCCCTGCTGACGAAGGTCAATCGCCGCGCCCAGGTGACGGCGGAGACCGTCGACCAGCTGACGGTGTTCAAGGTGCCGATGCTGACGGTCGACATCCCCATGCGGACAGCCTACCAGCAGGCGTCCTACACCGGCGTGCCGATCGCTGACAAGGCGGTCCAGGAAGACATTGCCGCCCTGGCCGATCAGATCGCTGACCTGATGGAGGCCGGCCATGCCGCCGCGTAAAAATTCGATGGCTGGCGTGGAGGTGGTTCACAAGCCCAAGCGCCGTACCTTCAAGGCGGAGGAGTTCGACCCGGAGCAGATCCGTAACGAGATCAACCCGTTCGCCACCAAGCTGCCGAGCGTCGCGAAGCAGGACGCTCCTCCGGTCCTCGACAACGATACGGGCGCCGAGGTGCCTGCGCCACCGAAGGACCTGGAGACGGTCGACGACTTCTCCGGCGAGGTCGGGCGCCTATGGGGCGCCGCCGGCCGCGCCTTCATTGAGACCGGTCGGGCGTTGAACCTAGCCAAAGAGAAGCTGGCCCATGGCGACTTCATGGTGCTCACCTCTCAGCGTCTCCCCTTTTCGCACAACATCGCCGACCGGCTGATGGCCATTGCCAGGGCGGTGGACGAAGGCGTCTATCCGGCGGACGCGCTGCCGCCGAACTATACGGTCGCCTACCAGCTGGTCTCGCTCTACGAGCACGAGCGGCCGGTGGCGCTGAAGGAGGGGCTGGTCACTCCCGCCGTCACGCGCCGGGCAATCGAGGAGTTCAAGAAGCGCATGCGTCTACAGGACGATGAGGAGGACGCCCGCGTGCGGGACCGGAAGCGGCTGGCATCGCTGATCGGACAGCGAGCCAGGATAGAGGCGGAAATCGCCGAACTGAGGGAGCGGCTGGGCGAAGGTGCGGCCTGACTCCAAATTCTGTCCCGGGACAGAGTTTGCTCATGACCCCCGCTTCGGTTCCGGACGCTGGTTGCTGGACCCGAAGAAGTAATAGATGACGCCCAGCGCGGCAGCGTCCAGCATGCCCAACACGCGGGTGGCGACCGCCTCCGGCAGGCCGGGTGGCAGGCCGTGGCTCATCACGTAGGCCTGCACGCCAGCCCACACCAGCAGCACGCCCCCGCCGATCAACGCGGGGGCGTGGTCGTTCAGGGCCACCTGCCGCGCCCGCGCGTTGGCCCGATCCTCGTTGCCCAGGCGGGTCACATCGATGTCGAGCTTCCGCATGTCGGTGAGGAACTGCTGCTCAGCCTGCTTGATGGCGAGCAGTTCCTGCGGGCCGGCCCGCTTCACCGCGGCGGCGATGTCTTCCGGTGGGGCGTCGGCCGGCAGTCCGAGCGCTCCCACGATCGAGGCAACTGCGGCGCCCGCCAGCGGGCCGCCGAGCGCGGTCGCGATGCCCGGCGCTACCGTCGCCAGGATTCCCTTGATGCCATCCCAGATGTCATCCATGACAAATCTCCTCTCAAGCGGTTTCGGTTGTTTCAATCAGCGCCCGACACCCCGGGCGCAGGGGCTGCACACGGTCGAAGGGAATCGTCATCGACCCGGTCGGCAAGTTGCCGCTCCACAGGCCGACGACGAAGCAGCCCCGATCTTGCTCAGCCGACGTGATCCTCCCCATCGCGCCGCCGAGCAGCTTTAGCGGCAGCCCGACTGCATGGGTGGCTTCAATGGGGTCCACGATCAGCCGGCGTCGAAGTCGGGGATTGCGACCGTCTGGCCGGCCAAGTCGTGTGTGCAGTCGCCGAGGAACTGAATCTGGCCGTCGGTCACGAAGCTATGGCAGGCGGTCGACACCGGCTCGACAGCCTCGCCGCGCATGATCGCTACGTGCTGGTCATCGGTAAGCGGCTTGGTCCCATTCACCAGAATGGACGGGCGGAAGGTAGGCGCGTTGGGGTTCCCGTTATAGGTCCAGCCCGACCCTGATCCATCCCCGATGCGGACGGCATGGGCACCATCGCAGCCTGGACACCAGAACATCAGGCGGTTGCCCTCGACGCTCCGGAGGATGTTCGACAGGGCCGCCATCAGCGCAGCCCCATCGCCTTGGCGGTGATCGGCCCCACGATGCCGTCGGCGCGCAGGAAATGCGCACCCTGCCACGACACCACCGCCGCGTGGGTGACCGGGCCGTAGTGCCCATCCTGCGGCACCCCAACAATCGCCTGGATCTGGCGGATGCGATCGGCATCGTCGCCGTCCGGCGCGACGACCGCCTGTGGCTGTGGAGACGGGTTGCTGGTGGGCTGCCACACGCTGCCGCTGAACAGCTCCGCCTCGGCAGCACGGCGGGCCACCAGCCCCGGCAGATCGACGGATTCCCCGTTGACCCGCGCCTTGGTCCAGCGACCGAACTGGCCAGCCGCCCCGGCGGTGTCGCCTTCGTTCAGCATGCGCAGCAGGGTGGACGACGCAAACGCCCCCGCACCCAGGTTGAACACAAAGCTCGACAGCGCGCCGCGAGGGTTTTCCGGCAGCGTCACGCGGACGTATTTGTCGACGACCGAGGCGGCTTGGGTCATGTCGGCCGCCAGCAGCCGTTCGGCCTGATCGGCGGTGATGCTCATGCCGAGACGGACATCGGCGCCGGTGTGGCCGTAACCAATGGTGGGGACGCCGGCCGGGCAGAGATATGCATCGAGGCGTTGGCCCTCGAAATGCTTCACCAGATCGACGGCTGCAGGGCAGACAGGCTTGGTCATGTCAGGCTCCGGGCATGAAGAAGGCGCCACACGGGCGCCTATGGGGGTTGGAGTATTGTCGCGGGCTACTCTGGCTTGTCGGGCCATACTCCCGTCTCGGGGTAGTCGCGGAGGCCCTGAAGGTACACGGCCCACGCTACCGCCTGTTCGTCGGTCAGCGTCGTGGGTAGGCCGAAGTCGCGTTGGTTCCGGTGGCGGCTGAGGATGTTCAGCGGCTCCGGCATGGCCGCATCCCGCTCACTCCGACGCTTGGCCGCTTCTGCCGCGGCGATTTCCTCCGGGGGGATCGGCTCCACGGCCCACACGCGGATGATGCGGCCGTTCTCCACGTCCTCTGTGTCGGTGTAGGTGGCGGCCTGACGGTGGGTTGCTGCGTCGAAGGACGCCACTGTTTCGAAGATTTCCATGCGTCACCTCAATAGAACGTAGTGTATCCGGTGGGGGGAGAGTAGACGAGCGACGTCAAGGAAAAGCGCGCAATCCCCACGCTCCCGCTTCCTACGAGGCTGATCGCTGGGTACAGAGTGCCGGAAATACCGGAGTACATTGGATTAGTTCCGGCCAATGGATCTCCACCGCCTTGAACCACATTATTCTTTGTCATCCAAATTTTCCCGGCGTCCGCGTCCCACAGAATTCCTACCGTGTCTCCGGCGGTGTACGCTGCCCCATAGGCGACGCCGGTTCCATTGGTTACTTTTCCACCAGAAGCAACATATGCCCAAGAAACTGTATCGTTGCCGAGATACCCGCTAAGCGCTGTGGCGCTCGTCGCAAGGCCGATGCGGTAATCGTTAGCCGTAGCAACCGACTGCACGTAAATTTCGCAATACCGCTTTCCGGTTGATGCCCCGATGGTCGCCAGTGCCGCGCTTGTCGATGCCCCGCCCGTGGCTGTCAGGTTTCCCCCGCTGAGCACTATGGATGGGCCGGCCAAGCTGGGGTTCCAAGTCGCCTGTGATGCTGCAGCCGGCGTGGCGAGATTTGCCACCTCCCAAGCGCCCGCGCCAGTACGATACACCGTAACGTCCCAGCCCGCGCGAAGGGTGAAACTGGCAAAGCCGGCGATAAGATCGGAGCCAGCCGCAGCAATGGTGACACTGCCGGTGGACCTGTTGGACACCAGCACGCCCCATGCGCCAGTTACGGCGGAAGTGCCCGGCAAAGTGAGGGCAATCGCCGCAGTGCATTTGACTGCTGCCCCGCCATCGGCTGGAACGAGAGTGTAATTCGTCGCCTTGGTAAGCGAGGCGGCAAAGAGACCGCCACTACCAGAGCCGCCGATCAGCCGCCAGTAGGTGCCGTCCCACACCGACTGGTAGATGTTGCCGGCGACGATCTCACCCCCGACGAAGGCCGTCCCGTCCGCCTTTCGGTGCGCCGGTGTCGTTGCGCCGCCGTCTGCTGATAGCGTCATAGCGGAGGTGTTGGAGTATCCAGCCACCCACACGTAGGTGGGGTGCCCCTTCATATCGGCAGAAAATTCAGGGCTGATGACTTGGGCGTTGGCAGAGCCAGTGCTTGTGCCGCCCCAAATCATCGTGGTCTCGACAAGCTGGGCCAGCCGAGGCGGCATCAGACCGGCGACGTTCCGGCGGGCAAATGGGTAGGTCATGCCTGGAACCTCCTGCGGGGATTGGCGATGTCGGCAAGCGTAAAGGGCTCAGCGGCGGCGACGATGGCCTCCCACTCGGCAGGATCAAAGCGGTGTTCAGCCGGATCGACGTTGATGTGGAAGCGCTCGTCAACCACAGCGGGAACCGTCACCTCCCCGCTGTCCGGATCGACCACGGCAGGGGTCAGGGTGAGCGGGCCGATCACGTCCGCGTCGCATGAGGGGCCAGCGATCAACCAGCACGGAGCGCCGTCCAGGCCAACGCCTCGCAACATCGGCAGAGCGGTGATCAGCGCGTCCTCGTCATCCGCGCGAAGATGCAGAGTGTCCATAATGACCTCACGCAGTCAGCAGTGGGAGGATGGCGTCAGCAACGGGAGCCGGGTAAAATTCCAAGCGGCGCAGGAAGTAACGGCCGATGTAGATGGACCCATCGCCGAAGATCAGGCGGGTGAGACCGCTCGGAATGGCAGCGGATGCAGTGACGACAGCCGATCCGTCAGCCGACAGCGAGTAGCCGGACGGCCCGAAAGACAGCGCGATCTTGTGGACCGCGTTGTTCGCCAGCGACGGCCCGCGATTGTCAACCACGGTTGCCCCTGCGACGTTGACCAATGCGCCGCATGCTCCAGGCGACCCACCAAGCGCGGAGCCCCAGCGGATGCTGGCCTGATTGAGCGGAGTTCCGTCATCCAGTCTGATCTCTGCCGCGATGGCGATGTCACCCCAGGACACCTCGGCATAGAGCGTGCCGCGTGTGGCAGCATACGGCAGGGTGATGGCGTTGACGTCTGCCGCGCGGTTGATGGTAGAGCCTGCCGTCGGGATGTAGCTGGTGGCGCTCCATCCTGCCTCAAGCTGTGCATATTTGACGGTTCCGGTTGGCGTCAGCGTCAGAGCGCCGGCTGCCGCAGTAAAGGTCAGAGTGGTCCGCGTTGGCGAAGTCCCGGCGCTCGTAACGGTCGCGCTGTAGGCCCCAGACAACGCGACCGTCCCGGTGCCGTAGTAGCTGAGTGTATACTGCTGCGCCGTGACGCTCACAGCCTGCGCGGTCAGCGTGTCGCTGTTGAGTATCAGGTTGGCCCTACCGCTCTCGATGACCAATCCCCGCACCGCCGCCGTCACCGGGTCGTATTCGATAGGCGCCGTCCCTGCCGGGAGGTTGATGCGCGTGCCGTCCTGACGCCATACCCACTTGCCCGACGATCCGGTGATCGCGCCGGTCGGGACGGCGTTCGGGCCGCTGAACTGGAGACTGACAAGCGGGTCGATGCCGGCGATTTCGGACGGCTGCTTGACCAGCACCAGGGAGGCGGCGGTGTTGGCGGCGGCAACGGCTTGGTCACGGGCGTTCGTCGCCGTGGTGGCGGCATTGGTGGCCGTGGTGGCGGCGGTTGAGACAGCGGACTGCTTGCTGGTGACGTCTGTCTGAATCCCGGTGATGTTCAGCAGCTTCGCACCGACATCCACCATCACGTCGCTCAGCATGGGCAGCAGGCGCTTGCGCCAGCCGTAATTGCCCATGCCAGTATTCGGATCGCTGTCGTCCGTATAGGTGTTGCCGTTGGCGTTGATAGTGTTGGTCACGGCAGAACCTCTTCGTGAGCGAGCGGGATGGTGGCGCAGCCGGGCGCCTGATGATGGCTGGATGGTCCTGGATCGGTGTTCCGGGCGAGGTAGCTGGTGCGGAGCCAGTTCTTTGGATCGTCCGGCCGCTCGATCCACAGGAACGGCTCGGTGATGTCGTTCGTGAACACGTCTTCGAAGCCCTGCTCCATGGCCTCGGTGAAGGTCGTCATGGCGATCTGCCCACGGAACGTGCGCGGCTTGTTGAGGCGCTCGAACCCCTTGCCGCCGCCCCAGTGTTCGACGGACTTGCTGCGGATCCTGAATCCGAATTGAGCGCCGGGGGCGTAGTTGGTGGCGAACTGCCATCCCTTGGCGACTTCCCACAAACCGAGATCCAGCGTCGTGGAGGAATCGAATTCCAGCGTGGCAGTTACGAACAGGTAGACTTTGTCAAGCAGTACCGGGCGCGTTTTGACCTTCCATTTAGCAAGATCTTCACTGCTGTACTTTCCGGTCCACCACGCCTCGTCTTCCCACTCAGGGGTGTCCCCATAAACCTCTGGCCAGACATCCTCCCAGCCGGGATCGTACCGGAGGTCTGACAGTATCTCGTGGACGCCGAC
>NZ_LGQY01000125.1:0-26428 GCF_003116065.1 Azospirillum sp. TSO5
GCGATGAGCGCGTCTGCGATTGAGACGGCCGACGGTCGTACGTTGGCTCCGCGGCACGTTGCGATGAGCGCGTCTGCGATCGAGACGGCCGATGTGTATGTGATGGCGTCGTTCACCGCGAATTTCAGCGGTGCCTCCGCCTCTGCTTATCAGAAGGCCGCCTGAATTCAGGAACGGTAATGGGCGGGCTGACTGGAGCAATGCCGAGTCGCTCCAGTCGGCCTGCCTTTTTTGACACTGGTTTATCGCGACGATCATTTTGTCTTTGCGTGTCGTTCTTAAGATTTGGCGCATTGGATCAATGGGCGCCGCTTTCTTGGCGAATCGATGCAATTTCCGTCGCCTGACTGGTCAGCGGCCCAATATTAAATTTATGCGCGATCGCTCGGAATCCGTCGGATTTTGGTAGAAACCAACTCGATTGCCTATGCTATTGGTTTAGCTGTTGCTCAACGATAGTAACAATCGAATTGGCAGTCCCGTTGCAGGAGGGGCCAAATGGCCAGCGAACAGGCTCTTGACCTTATAAAGCGTCTCGCCACCGATGGCGGATTTAGAGATCAGTTGAACACGTCGGATATTGCCGGCAAGCAAGCGCTTCTCGCGCAGAGCGGTTTCGCCGGAATAACGGCCGAGGATGTGCGCTCTGCCGCGGCCGAGGCATTCGGCAACCTGTCAAACGAGACCGGTGTCGCAACGGTCGCTGAATCGATTGCCAATGCGGCATCGGCTGTTTCGCTGGCCGGCGTCGCGCTTCCCTCCTTTGCCGGCGCAGGCATGGCCGGGCACGCCGCCGCAGGTGCACCGTCGCCGGCGGCCAGCGCCGCCGGCACCGCCGGGTTCGCTGCGGCGGGTGCTGCTGGCACGGCTGGGTTCGCTGCGGCGGGCGCTCCGTCTCCTGCGGCCAGCGCTGCCGGTACCGCCGGGTTCGCCGCGGCTGGCGCTCCGTCGCCTGCTTTCAGCGGCGCGGGTATGGCTGGGTTTGCTGCAGCGGGTGCTGCTGGCACCGCCGGGTTCGCTGCGGCTGGCGCTCCGTCTCCTGCGGCGAGTGCCGCCGGCACGGCTGGGTTTGCCGCAGCGGGTGCACCGTCCCCTGCGGCCAGTGCTGCGGGTATGGCTGGGTTCGCTGCGGCTGGCGCTCCGTCCCCTGCGGCCAGTGCTGCGGGTATGGCTGGGTTCGCTGCGGCCGGCGCACCGTCTCCTGCGGCCAGTGCTGCGGGTATGGCCGGCTTCGCTGCGGCTGGCGCTCCGTCGCCTGCGGCCAGCGCTGCGGGTATGGCCGGGTTCGCCGCGGCCGGCGCTCCGTCTCCTGCGGCCAGCGCTGCTGGCATGGCCGGGTTCGCTGCGGCCGGCGCTCCGTCGCCTGCGGCCAGCGCCGCTGGCATGGCCGGCTTCGCTGCAGCGGGCGCTCCGTCGCCTGCGGCCAGCACCGCTGGCATGGCCGGGTTCGCTGCGGCCGGCGCACCGTCTCCTGCGGCCAGTGCTGCGGGTATGGCCGGGTTCGCTGCGGCGGGCGCTCCGTCGCCTGCGGCCAGCGCTGCGGGTATGGCCGGGTTCGCTGCGGCGGGCGCTCCGTCGCCTGCGGCCAGCGCTGCTGGCATGGCCGGGTTCGCCGCAGCGGGTGCACCGTCTCCTGCGGCCAGCGCTGCGGGTATGGCCGGGTTTGCCGCGGCGGGCGCACTGTCGCCTGCGGCCAGCGCTGCGGGTATGGCCGGGTTCGCTGCGGCTGGCGCTCCGTCGCCTGCGGCCAGTGCTGCGGGCACGGCCAATCCGCCGGCGACCGACGACGACACGCCGATCAAGTCGTGATGTCGAGGGGGCCGGCGTCCTCGCGGCGTCCGGCCCCGCGTCACGCTTGTTCCGCTGAGTGGTTCCGCCGAGTTGGCTCTTGCCGATCGCGGTGGGACGATGAATGCTGACGTCCCTTTCCGAACCGGCCGCAGCCGAGGGCCCAGACCGCACCCATGCCAGTCAACGCTTCGTTCGATCAAAGCCGCCCGGCATCTCCGCCTCCGGCCGCACTGCAGTCCGGTGTCTCTCCGGCTCCGAATGGAGCGGCGCCGTTCGGTATCCGGCTGGGCGATACCGTCCACCATGCGGCCAAGCGCTTCTTCCTGGGCACCCATCGCACGGCGACTCCTGAAGAGACGCTGGTGCGCATCTCCCCCCATTTCGCGCGCTGCGGGATCACTCGGCTGGCCGACGTCACCGGGCTCGACCGGTTGGGCATCCACACGGTGCTGGGTCACCGGCCCAACAGCCCTACTTTGTCGGGCAGTGCCGGCAAGGGCTTCAGCCTTGCTGCCGCCACCGTGTCGGCCGCGATGGAGGCGATCGAGTTCTATCACGCCGAGACGTTGCAGCTTCCTTACCTGGAGGTCAGCTGGAACCAGTTGCCCGCCGACGGGCGCATTCCGCTCGACCGGATCCCCGGCACCAAGGGCGGAGCTTTCCGTCCCGACAATCCGGAATTCTGGACCTGGGGCTGGGATCTGATGAACGGACGCCCGGTCGCCGCGCCGTGGACCTCCGTCGGCCTCTACAGCAATCCGGTCGCCCGGCCGGGCCTGCGCAGTTTCTATGCGATGGGGACCAACGGACTGGCCAGCGGCAACCACATCCTTGAGGCGATCGCCGCCGGCCTCTACGAGGTGATCGAGCGCGACTCGGTGGCGTGCTGGCGCTATGCCAGCGACGCGCTGCGCATTCCGATGCCGCGGGTGGACCTGTCGACCATCGACGCGCCCTCCGTCCTTGATCTGCTGCGCCGTTTCGATGAAGCCGGCATCTGTCCGTTGCTGTTCGACGTCACCACCGACATGGGGGTGCCGAGCTATATGGCGATGGTTTATGACCGGGATGTCCGCAAGACGGGCATGCATCGCGGCTACGGCAGCCATCTGGAGCCGGCGGTCGCCATGTGCCGTGCCCTGACCGAAGCGGTGCAGTCGCGCCTGGTGCTGATCGCGGGATCGCGGGACGACTTCTTCCGCCGCGACCTGATCCGCAACCAGAACGCCGACGGCACGGCGGAAATCGCGGCACTGGAAAGCACGCCGTGCAATGTGGACGGCCGGCGCCACGCGAATCTCTCGGCGCCGACCTTCGAGGGCGATATCGCGATACTGTTGGAGGTTCTGCGCCGATCCGGCATCGAACAGGCCCTGGTCTTCGACCTGACCCAGCCGGAGATCGGCATTCCGGTCGTGCGGGTGGTGGTGCCCGGTCTGGAAGGGTATCTTTTCGATTTCTACACCCCGGGCGCACGCCCCCTGGCCTTCGCCAAGGCCCTGCAGGCGCAGGCCGGTCTGGTGGGAGCGGTCGCATGAACAGGACAGGGCGCATGAAGATCTGCGTGTTCCTCGGCCCGACGATGCCGTTGGACGACGCCCGGGCGCTGCTGCCCGACGCGATCTATCTGCCGCCGGCGGCACAGGCGGATGTCCTCAGCGCGATGACCATTCATCGCCCGGACGTGATCGCTCTGATCGACGGCGTGTTCGGCCAATCCCTGTCGGTCTGGCACAAGGAGATCCTGTTCGCCCTGCACAGCGGGATCGCCGTCTATGGCGCCTCCAGCATGGGCGCCCTGCGGGCGGCGGAATGCCATCCCTTCGGCATGGTGCCTGTGGGCGAGGTGGCGCGGCAGTTCATCGACGGCCGACTGACCGGCGACGACGAGGTTGCGCTCGCCCACGCCGGACCCGAAGACGGCTATTTCCCGTTGTCGGAGCCACTGGTGAATCTGCGCGCCAGCATGGCGGCCGCGCGGACGGCTGGAGTGGTCGACGCCGGGTTGCACGACCGGGTGATCGCTGCTGCGAAGCGGCTCTACTTCACCGATCGCAAGCGCGACCGCATCTGGGCGGATGCCGGGCTGACCGACGCGGAGGCGGAGCGGATCGAAGCCTTCCTGGCGGTCGGTGCGGTCGACCAGAAGCGCCGCGACGCCGAAGCGCTGCTGAGCTATCTCGCCAGCCTGATCATGCCGCCGCGTCCGGCCCCCTTCACCTTCAACGCCTCGCATGCGTTCAACGTTCTGTATGAGCGTGACCGGCGCGTCGCCCACGGCGGCTACAGCGTGCCGCTGTCGGAAATTGCCAGCCATGCGGCTCTGCACCGTCCCGACTTCGCCCAGATCAACAAGGCGGCGCTTGGCCGGCTGTTGATCATTCAACTGGCGGAGGTGGTCGGCGTGACCGTCGATCAGGCGGCGGTCGATGCCGAGGTGTGGCGTTTCTGCAGCGCAAGGCAGCTCGGCAGCCCGGAGGCGCTGGCCGATTGGTGCCGCCGCAACGACCTGACCGAGGCCGAATTCGCCGAACTGATGCATGAACTGGCGGTCGAGCGGGCGATGATCCGCTGGCTGATTCCCCGCCGCATGCTGGCGCGCACGACCAAGCCGGTGCTGAACGAACTGCGCCTGCGTGGGCTGTACGAGGCGACGGCGGAGGAGGCGGCGCTGATCGAACAGGTGATGGCGCTGCATTTCGGCGACAACAGCCAGCAGCCGACCGACTCGATCGATGAACTGATCGCCGACCATTTGGCCCATACCAACTGCCGCATGGATGCGCCGGCCGACGTCTGGGCCAACGAGAACGGCTTCAAGGACGTGCTCGACCTGCGCATCGACCTGATGCGGGCCAAGCAGGTGCGCGACCTGTTCCGCCGGTTGGCCGCCGAGGCGGAGGCGGCGCTTGGCAAGGCCGCGGAGGCCCTTTCCGAAGAGGAGATGCAGGCGTGACCGAGGTGACGATTCGGATACCGACCCCGCTGCGTGGCTTCGTCGGCGGGAAGGATCAGGTGGCGGTTCCGGGTGCCACCGTGCGCGAGGCGCTGGCGGCGCTGACCGCCGGGCAGGAGGCGTTCCGCGACCGGCTGTTCACCGCGGAGGGCGAATTGCGCCGCTTCGTGAACGTCTATCTCGGTCGCGACGACGTGCGGCGTCTGGGTGGGTTGGAGGCCGCAGTGCCGGCCGGCGCCACCCTGACGCTGATGGTCGCCCTGGCGGGTGGTTGAGGAGCAGTCATGAGCTTGAAGGACCGACGCCTGTCCGACCTGCGCGCCCGTATTCCGGAGGTCGCCGCCGCCGAGGCGCAGTCCCTCCAGGCCGAAGGCGCCCTGCTCGTCGACGTCCGCGAGGATGAGGAAACGGCGACCGGCACGCCGGCCGGGGCGTTGCGCCTGCCGCGCGGTTTCCTGGAACTGCGCATCGAAGACGCGGCGCCCGATCCGGCGCGCCCGATCCTGCTGATGTGCGCCGGCGGCACCCGGTCGCTGTTCGCGGCCGAGGATCTGCTGCGGCTGGGCTATGGGGATGTGCGTTCGGTCGCCGGCGGCTTCTCCGCCTGGAAGGCCGCGGGCCTGCCGGTGGAGGTGCCGCCGCGGCTCGACGCCGCCCAGCGCGAGCGCTACCGCCGTCACCTGACCATGCCCGAGGTTGGCGAGGCCGGACAGCACAAGCTGCTGCGCAGCCGCGTCGCCCTGATCGGCGCCGGCGGCCTGGGCTCGCCGATCGCGCTGTATCTGGCGGCTGCCGGCGTCGGCCGGCTGACCTTGATCGACGACGACCGGGTGGAGCGCAGCAATCTGCAACGGCAGATTCTGCATGCCGAAAGCCGGCTGGGGCAGTGCAAGGTGGAGAGCGGACGGACCGCGCTGCTCGACCTGAACCCGACCATCGAGGTGGTGGCCCACGAAGCCCGGCTGGAAGCCGCCAACGTGCTGGATTTGCTTGCCGGCCATGACGTGGTGGTCGACGGGTCCGACAATCTGCCGACGCGCTATCTCGTCAACGATGCCTGCCTGCGGCTTGGCGTGCCGAACGTCTACGGCGCCATCTTCCGGTTCGAAGGCCAGGTCTCGGTGTTCGGCGGCGCCGCGCCGGACGTGCGCCCGTGTTACCGGTGTCTGTTCCCGGAACCGCCGCCGGCCGAATACGCCCCCTCCTGCGCCGAGGCCGGCGTGCTGGGCGTGCTACCCGGCGTGATCGGCACCATCATGGCGGCCGAGACGATCAAGCTTCTGCTGGGATTGGGAGAACCGATGGCCGGCCGCCTGCTGCTCTATGACGGCCTGCGGGGCGAGTTCAGCGAGATCGCGGTTCCGGTCGACCCGCACTGCCCGTCCTGTGCAGCCGGCGCATCATCCGAACTGACCGACATCACCGCCGTATGTGGGGCGGCCGTGTGCGGGGCATGAACGGAATGGACCGGGATGCCTCGTCAGGCGGCGTTTTTCTGCTCGATGACGCTGTGAACCAGCTTTTTCAGCGCGACGAAATCGACGGGCTTTGTCACCAGATCCGCGGCACCGATGTCGAGCGCCCGGCGGCGGTTCTCGTTGTCGCCATAGGCGGTGACCATGATGACCGGCACGTCCGGCGAGTCGACCCGCAGGCGCTCCAGCAGGTCCAGCCCGCTCATGCCCGGCATGTTGATGTCGCTGAGAACGAGCACCGCCTCCGGTTGCAGTCCGGAGTTCAGACTTTGCAGCGCTTCCTCGGCCGAAGCGGCGAAGTGAAAGACCAATTCACCCCGGCGGAGTTCGGCACGAAAGCGCTGGCGGAACAGATCCTCGATGTCGGGTTCGTCGTCGACGACAAGAATTCCCAGGGTCATGTCTTTCGGCGCTCCCCTAACGACACCGCGGTCGCTGCACGTGGCAGCGTGATTGTGAATTCGGCGTGGTCGTTCTCGACGCTGGACACGTCGAATCGCCCCCTGTGCTGATGTACCACGATGTCATAGCTCAGCGAAAGACCTAACCCGGTCCCCTCCCCGGTCGGCTTGGTGGTGAAGAAGGGCGTGAACAGCTTGTCGAGCACGGCCGGCGACATGCCGATGCCATTGTCCCGGATCCGGATCGACACGTCGGCGGCGCTTGCAGAGGTTGTAACGTCGACCCTTGGCGCGAAATTCGGGTCGCCGCAGATCAGTTGGCGTTTCCGGATCGCGTAGAAGCTGTTGGTGAACAGGTTGACCAGGACACGCGACACGTCCTGCGGCACCAGCTTCACCTCGCCGACCACAAGGTCGAAGTGCTTATCCAATATGGCGTTGAAGGCACGGTCCTGGGCACGGAAGGCATGGTAGGACAGGGTCAGTGCCTCTTCGACCAGCGCATTCAGGTCCGTCGCCTGCCACTCGCCACCGCCGCCACGCGAATGGGCCAGCATGCTTTTGACGATGCCGTCGGCGCGCCGGCCATGGTCGGCAATCTTGCGCAAATTGCCTTGCAGGCTGCCGGCCAGGTCGTTGACATCGATACGTGTGGCATCATCGAGATGGCCGTTCAGCGGCTCCAATAACTCCAGCAGCTCGTCCAGCAATTCTCCCGAAAGCTCGGCGAAATTGTTGACGAAGTTCAGCGGATTCTTCAATTCATGGGCAATTCCGGCGGTCAGTTGGCCCAGTGCGGCCATCTTTTCCTGCACGATCAACTGCCGCTGGGTTTCACGCAGTTCCTTCAGGATCGCTTCGGCACGCTCCTTGGCTTGGCGCAGCTCATCCTCGATGCGTTTGCGGTCGGTAATGTCATGGTGGGTGATGACATAGCCGCCATCGGCACGTGGTGCGGTGCGAATATCGAGGGTGCGGCCGTTCGGAACGCGGCGCTCGGAGTTGAAGACCCCCTTGACCAGATAACGGGAGCACAATTCCGCGACCGTCTCTTCACAGGGAACGTCGCCGAAATCGCCGCGTGCGTGGTTATAGGTCAAAATCAAGGCAACGGCCGTTCCCGGGGGAAACATGCCGATGGGATAGTCCCACAGCCGGTAGAATTCGCTGTTGGCGCCTTCGACGTTCAGGTCGCGATCCAGCATCAGAACGCCGTTCGGCATGGCGTCGATCGCCGCCTGCAACAGCTGCTCCTGGTGCGGCAGCTCGGCATTGGCGGCCAGCGGGCGCATCAGGGTCAACATCTCCATCACCGCTGGCTGACCGCCCCAATCCACCGACTCCATGAGCTGGTCGAACCACTGGACGGTGCCGTCCGCGCGGTGGCGCTTGATCCGGCGAACCTGCGACCGGATCAGTCCCTTCAGGCAGCGCGTGTAGACATCCTGTTCCGTATGCCGGTCGTCCTCGGGGACCAGCGTCATGGCGCCGGGCAATGCCTGGATGCTTTCGGCCGACTCATATCCGAGCAGGCGGGCGAGGGTGGCGCTGCAATGCAGAATGGTGTCGTTGCAGTGGACGAGCAGACCGGGCATCGCGGCGACCAGCTGGTCGTGGTAGACGCGCCCAAGGTCCAGGGCTTCCTGCACGGACCGGGGCGGCAAAACCTTACGGTTGGTGAAATCGTCCATGTCCGTATCCGTTTCCCGTCGCCCGTTTCGGTCTTGCGAGGTGGTCATCCAAGCCGTGTCAGGGGGCATCCAGCGGCAGGCGCAGGATCACGGTCGTTCCACGGCCGACCACGCTGTCGATGTCGATCTCGCCGCCCAGCTTGCCGGTAACGAGGTTGAACGCCGCATAAAGCCCCAGCCCCATGCTGCCCGATCCACGCCGGGTGGTGGCGAAGGGCTGGAAAAGCCGTGGCTGGATGTCGTCCGGGATGCCGCGGCCGTTGTCGGACACGCCAAGTTCGATCCGCTCGTTGTCGAGCAGCCGGACCGAAACCGTGACCCGGCCCCGGCGGTTCCGGCTGCCATCCGGCCCCTCTTCCAGACCATCGGCCCCGCCAGCGGCCATCGCACCGACGCCTTCCACGACGGCCGCCGCGGCCGGTTCCGTCTCGAAGGCGTGGGCGAAGGCATTGGTCAGCAGGGCCAACAGCACCTCGGTCAGCGCGCCGGGGTAGGTGTCGAGGGCAATGCCGTCGGGGCAGTCAAGAACCAGCTGGTGCCTGGACGCGGCCGGCTGCACCTGCACCGCCAGCACGATGTCGGACAGATAGTCGCGCAGGTCGAAGCGGCTGCGCGGGGAGTTGGCCTTGCCCTCCGTCACCAGCTTCAGGCTCTGGATCAGGGCGGCGGCGCGTTCGATGTTCGCGACCAGAAGCGTCGAAACCTCGCTGGCCGTGCCGATATACTCCTGAAAATCGCTTTTGCGCAGCTGTCCGCCGTTGAAGGTCAGGATGATCGCTTCCGATGCGGTCTGCAGATGGGTGGCGGCGGTCAGCGCGATGCCGACGGGCGTGTTGATCTCGTGCGCGACAGCGGCGATCAGCTGTCCGATCACCGCCATCTTCTCCGCCCGGATCAGGTCGGACTGCATGCGTTCCAGATCGGCCAGCGCCTGTTCGGCCGAATCCTTGGCACGGCGCAGCGCTTCCGCCTGCACCTTGCGTTCGGTGATGTCATAGAGCCAGACGATGAAGACCGGCTTGCTTTCATAGTTGGTACGGTCGACGGACATCGCCATCCACACCGTGCGCCCGTCCTCGCGCACGTAATGGATCTCTTCCGAAGCCGACAAAGCCTCGGTTTCCGATGGCCGCCCCGTCAGCCGATCCTGGACATGGCGGAACAGGGTGGGGGCGCAGTGAAGCTGCAGCGTCTCCGCCGTCACGCCGAACAGGTCGGTGCAGCGCTGGTTGCAGTAAAGCAGCTCGCCGCTTTCCGTGATGATCGCCACGCCGATCGGGCTGCCGTCCAGGACCCGGCGCAGGCGGGCGGCCTGGGCACGCGATGCCGCCTCCGCCGTCCGGGTTTCCTGCAGCGCGTCGCGCAGCCGGCGCACCGAACGGCAGGCCTCCAGCGTCTTGTGGATGGTGGCTTCCAGGTCGGCGAAGTCGATGGGCTTGATGATGAAGTCGAAGGCGCCGCGGTTCATCGCCGCGCGGACATTGCCGAGATCGCCGTAGGCCGACACCATCACCGCCCGGATGTCGGCATTCACCTGCGGCAGATGGTCCAGCAGGGTCAGCCCATCCATGCCCGGCATGTTGATGTCGCTCAGCACCATGTCGATGTCGGGCCGGGCGCGCAGGGTCTCCAGCGCCTCCTTGCCGTCATGGGCGAACAGGAATTCCAGTTCGCCGGCACGTACGGCGCGGCGGAAACGCTGCATGATCAGCGTCTGGACGTCCCGCTCGTCGTCGACAACCAGTATCTTGCCCATCCCGCCTTCCTACCGCCAACCCGCCCGACAGGCGGGCCGCTCCGCCGGACCCGCATAGCGCCCATTAGCGCCCCTGGCTCCGCGCAGCCTACCATAAGCGCGCATCGTCCGAACGGGAAGGGCTGTGGCGTAGGGCACCCCATCGGTTGTATGCCTTTCCGGGCGAGAGCTTGGGCCGGACCGCAAGCGAAAATCCTTTTTCAATGTGTGGTTTTGATGTAGAGCGCAGGATATCCTGCAGGATAACACGGGATTGCGGCCCCGCCAGACCATTGTAGCGGATCGGCGCCTGCTCACTCCCGCCGCTCTCCAAGCTCCTGGACATCGGCCGCGCTCCCGGCGAGCGGCAGGGTGAACCAGAATGCGGCGCCCTTGCCCGACTCGGGGACCGGCCCGGCCGGCGCGTCCGCCACCCCGATCCGGCCGCCGAGATGCTCGACGATTCGCTTGGCGATGGCAAGCCCCAGGCCGGTGCCGGCCGGCTTGCCGGTCAGCGTGTCGCCGGACTGTCGGAAGCGGTCGAACACCAGTTCGCGGTCCTTCGCCGGAACGCCGGGGCCGCTGTCGCTAACGGTCACCCGCAGGAAGCCAGTTTCCAACCGGGTCTCCATACGGGTCCGGCCGCCGGGTGGCGTGAATTTGGCGGCGTTGGACAGCAGGTTGACGACCACCTGGATCACCCGGTCGACGTCGCCGCGCACCGGCGGCAGGTTATCCGGAATATCCACCGACAGGGTGATGCCGCGCTCCAGGAACAGCGCCTCCGTCGCCGCGACCGCCTCGGCCAGCGCCGGTCCGGCGTCGATGGTCTCGATCCGCCAGTCCAGCGCCCCCGCCTCGATCTTCGCCATGTCCAACACCTGATTGATCAGGCGGGTCAGCCGCTCGCTCTCCTTGATGATGACGGCCAGGAACTCCTGCCGCTGGTCGGAATCGAGGTCGGGGTCGTCGTGCAGGATCTCGCTCAGCGCCCGGATCGAGGTCAGCGGCGTGCGCAGCTCATGGGTGACGGTGGACAGGAAATCGTCCTTCAGCCGGTCCAGCTCGGTCAGCCGTTCATTGGCGGCGCGCAGGGCGTCGGTGGCGCGCTCCAGTTCCGCGGTCTTGCGTTCCAACTCGCGGCTGTGGGCGATGACGTCGCTGGTCTCGTCCAGCATGCGCAGAAGCTCCGCCGCCTCCACCGCCCCGGCGGAGACGGAGGACGCGAGGGCGACGCGGGCGGACGCCCCGCCGATCGCGCCGGCCAGCAGCCGCTCGGCCAGCCGCAGCCGTTCCGGCCCGGCCGGCTCATCCGGATCGGCACCGGCGAAGGCACGCTCGGCACGCTGGGGCCCGAGGAAACGGGCGACCACGCGGGTGAGGTCGCCGACGCTGGCGGCGCTGCGCCAGTCCGGCGGCGCTTCCCGCAGCGGCACGGCACCGTTCGGCGCCGACTGGAAGACATCGACGAAGGCGGCGGCCTGCGCCCGCTCCGCAGCGCCGGGCCGGTCGAACAGCGACAGGCCGACATAAGCACCGATGTTGGCGAGCGCGGTCCAGAACAGGGAATGCGCCAGCGAATCCCAACCCTCCAGCCCGAACAGCGCATAGGGCCGCAACGCGGCGATGCCCCATGGCCCGTCGGCGATGAAGCTGGCCGGCAGCCAGCCCGACCGCGCGAAGCTGGGCAGCAGCAGGGTGTAGGCCCAGACCAGCGTCCCGGCCGTCACCCCGCCGATGGCGCCGCGCCGGGTCGCTCCGCGCCAGTAAAGGCCGCCGATCAGGGCCGGGGCGAACTGCGCCACCGCGGTGAAGGAGATCAGCCCGATCGACACCAGCGCGTAGGCCGATCCCGCCAGCCGGAAATAGGCGTAGCCGAACAGCAGGATCGCGACGATGGCGATGCGCCGGACCGACAGCAGCAGCGGTGCCAGATCGGCGGAGCGCGCCAGCGCCCGCGACCGGGTGCGCAGCAGGATCGGCATCACCAAATCGTTGCACAGCATGGTGGACAGCGCCACCGACTCCACGACGATCATCCCGGCCGCCGCCGACAGCCCGCCCAGGAAGGCCAGCAGCGCCAGCCAGTCCGCTCCGCCGCTCAGCGGCAGGGCGACCATGAACAGGTCCGGATCGAGCCGTCCACCGAAGCTCAGCAGCCCCGACAGGGCAACCGGCAGCACGAACAGGTTGATGAGCAGGAGATAGAGCGGGAACAGCCAGACCGCCCGGTCCAGATGGCGTTCGTCCACCGATTCGATCACCATCACCTGGAACTGGCGCGGCAGGCACAGCATCGCCGCGGCCGACAGGATGGTGGTGGTGACCCAGGCGCCCCATAGCCCATTTCCCACTGGCCCGTTTCCCGCCGGCGTATGGCCGAGCGCCGGATCGCTGCCCATCAGGCGGGCAAGGTCGGAACGGGCGGCGGCGGCATCGAACAGGCTCCCCAGCCCGTCATGCAGACCCCAGACCACGAACAGCCCGACCGCCAGGAAAGCGACCAGCTTGACCAGGGATTCCAGGGCGATGGCGGCGACCATGCCGGGATGATGCTCCGCCGCGTCGATCTGGCGGGCGCCGAAGACGATGGCGAAAAGCGCCATCACCGCGGCGATCAGGAAACCATGGTCGAGAAACGGACCTTCCGCCGGACCCAGCCCGCCGCCGCCGGTCAGCGCGTCGAAGCTGACGGCCACCGCCTTCAACTGCAGGGCGATGTAGGGGGTCACGCCCACGGTCGCGGTCAATGCCACCAGACCGCCCAACAGCGGGCTGTGGCCGTAGCGGCTGGCGAGGAAATCGGCGATGGAGGTGATGCGCTGCGTCTTGGCGATCCGCAGGATCTTGCGCAGGACCAGCGGTGCCAGCAACATCAGCAGGGTCGGGCCGAGATAGACCGGCAGGAAGCCGATGCCCAGCGTCGCCGCCCGCCCGACCGATCCGTAGAAGGTCCAGGTCGTGCAGTAGACGCCCAGCGACAGCGCGAAGACGGTGGGCGAGGCAATGACGCTGCGCCCCGCCGCCTCCCGCCGGTCGGCCCAATGGGCGATGGCGAACAGGGCGGAAAGATAGGCGAGGGCGGCGACCAGGACGGCGGTCCAATCCAGTCCGACCTCCATGCCGCGCCCCTATCGCGTCCGGCCGGCCAGCGCGGCCAGCGCGATCACCGCCGCCCACAGGCCGAACACCCAGACATAGAGCGCCGGCACCCCCAGGACTCTCCCTTCCACCCCGAACAGGCCGAGCAGCGGCGGGTTGAACAGCGCCGCCGCCAGCAGGAACAGGCCGATCATCCGGTCGCGGTGGCGGCCGGAGACCGTGTCGTGGCCAGATTCCCGGCCTGGGTCCCGGCCCGCTTCACCGTCAGGCGCGCTCAAAAGGCGCGTTCCCGGGCAGCGAGTTCGACCAGGATGTTGGCGCCGCGGATGGCGTCGTCCAACGTCCGCACGTCGCGCTCGCGCAGCATCTCAACCATCCGCAGGAAGACCGCGGCGGTGACCAGACTGTCGCCCAGCGCGGTGTGGCGGTCGACCACCGCGATGCCCAGCCGTTCGGCGATGCCGTCCAGCGTGTGGTCTCCGTCATTGCCCAGCAGCATGCGGGACAGCAGCATGGTGTCCAGCACCGGGCAGTCGAAGGCCACCCCCGCCGCCCGTTCCTTCATCTTCAGGAATTTCAGGTCGAAGGCGGCGTTGTGCGCCACCATCACCGCGCCGGAGACGAAGCTGCGGAACTGCGGCAGCACGGCGTCGATGGTGGGCTTGCCCGCCACCATGCCGTCGGTGATGCCGTGGAAGGGGATCGATTCCGGCGGGATCGGCCGGCGGGGATCGACCAGTGTGTTGAAGGTCTCGCCGGTCAGAATGCGCCCGCCGACGACGCGGACCGCAGCGATCTGGATGATCTCGTCGCCGGTGCTGGGCGACAGGCCGGTGGTCTCGGTATCGAACACCACGTAATGCAGGCGGTCCAGCGGCGTGCGGCCAAGCTCGCTGGTCGCCAGCGGCTGGTGCAACAGCCCGAAATCGAAGAATTCCGGGCGGGCGCCGGCCCGTGCGCGCGGCTGGGCGGTGCGTGGCGACTGCGCCGGCGGCAGCGGCACGCGCAGCCGGGCGCGGCCGGCTGCGCCGGGCAGGTCGTTCGGCAGCGGTTCGCTCCAGGCGGTGCTGCGGTGGTGCTGCAGCACGTCGCCGGCGCTGAGGCCACCCAGGCCGCCGGGCAGCGTCTGGTCCAGCCAGCCGTCCAGCGTGGCGCTGGGCACCGCCGGCCCTTCCCACACGAGGTCGAGATAGACCCAGCGGTCGCCGTCCTGCGGCCCGGCGGCCTCCAGGTCGAAGGCGGCGGCGCCGGTCAGCGCCTGCACCCGCCCGATCAGATAGGCGAACAGCAGGACGAGGCTGTGGCTGTCGCCATGCACCCATTGCGGCAGGCCGGTCAGCGTGACCGTGGTGGCGGTCTCCGCCCCGACCCGGTGGGCCACGAGGTTGATCAGGTTGTTGGAGTGAATATCGCTCATCGGCCAGCTGCCGGTGACGACGTTGCGGTAGGCGGTCGTCACCCGCTCCAACCTTTGCGACAGGCTGTCGCAGGATTCCAGCATCGCGCTTTCGAAGGCGGCGCGGTCGCCAGGGCCGAGGTCGGGGGCGTCGTACAGCGTCTCCACCGCCGCCCGCAGGTTGGCGATGGGGGCGCGGAACCCCTCCGTCGCCTCGCGCAGCAGGGCGTCGCGCTGGCCGAGCGCGGCCAGCTCGCTGGTGGCGTCGGACAGGGTCAGCACATAGCCGGTGATGGCCGGCGGCTCTTCGGAGGTCGGATCGGGATCCTGCAGGATGGCGCTCATCCGGCCTTCCAGCAGGATGCGGCCGTCGGTGGTGGCGCCGACGAACTGGGCGGTGGTGCCGTGCTCGTGGTTGAGGTGCCGCCCCTCGCGGACGCGCAGGGTCAGCCGTTCCAGCGTGTGGGTCACCGGCTCCGCCACCACGAAATGCAGAAGCGAGCGGCCCAGCCCGAGGTCGCCGGCGAGGTGGAGGATGTCGAGGGCGGTCTGGTTGTAGAGCAGGATCTGGTGCTTGGTGTTGCAGACCAGAACGCCTTCATGCAGGTCGCGCAGCACGGCGGCGAGCTGGGTCTTCTGCTCCTCCGCCTTGGCGGTGTGGTCGGCGACGGTGCGGGCGATGTCGCGGCGGACCTGGGCCAGCTTGTCCGACAGCTCGTTCACCGCGCGGGCGATGGGCAGCAGATCGCCATAGCGGGTGAGCGGCACCCGGCCGCCGACGGCACCCTCCGCATTGCCATGGGCGATCAGCCCGGCCTCGCGGCTCAGGGTCTCGGCGGCGCGCAGCAGAAAGCGGTCGACCGCCAGCCAGAGCCCCCATACCGCCGTGGCGCAGGCCGCCGTCATCACCACGGCATAGGTCAGCAGCGGGTCCGAAGCGTCCGACCCGCGCACCGCCGCCGCCAGCCCGACCGCCAGCGCCACCAGACCGAAGCCGGCGGCGCGGAAGGCCAGCGGGATCACGCGCCGGGGCAGGGGAGTGGCTGACGGCGCCGGGGCGGTCATGGCGACGGCTCCCCGCCACCGGTCGCGGCGGTCAGGCCCAGATGGCGGCGGACGGTGGTCAGCAGGTCGCGGGTGGAGAAGGGCTTGGTGATGTAGTCGGTGGCGCCCAGTGCCATGCCCTTCTGCCGTTCGACGTCGCGGCTGCGCGCCGTCAGCATGATGATGGGCAGCGATTTCCAGGCCGGATTGGTCCGCAGGGTCTGGCAGACGTCGAAGCCGTCGCGCTTCGGCATCATCGCGTCGAGCAGGATCAGGTCGGGGGTGAAGTTCTCCACCGAGCGCAGCGCCTCATCCCCGTCGCGGGCGATGCGCACGTCGAACCCGGCGCGCTGCATGAGGACCTGGAGCGACAGGACGATGCTGGGCTCGTCGTCGACAACCAGGATGGTCGGCTTCATGGCGGGGCGTCCTCCGGTACGCCGGTCTTTTGCCGGCTTCCCAATTTGTGGCCGGGGCAATGCATTCGTGCCCTGGAATGTCCATGGTACGAGCAAAGACAAGCAGGGATCAAGCGGCACTCCCGGCTCCCCCGACCAAAGAACGGGGGTGCAGAGCCCAAGAAAAAGCCCGGCCGCGACCAAATGTCGTCGCCGGGCTTTCGTTTGGATGACACGGTGTCGCAGGGGCAAGAACCGGTGGCGAATCGCCGCCGGTCCGGACCGGGATCAGCGCGTGGTCACGACGACCGGGTTGAGCCCCATCTTCGATTTCAACTGCTCCGCCTCGCGCTTGGCCGCGGCCGGATCGGGGAATCCGCCGACGCGCACGGCGCGCCAGGACCGGTTCGAACTGTCGGTCCAGTCCACCGTATAGGCCTGGAAACCGCCGCCTTGCAGCCGCTGCGCCAGCGAATCGGCGTTGGCCATCACCGTGAAGGTGCCGACCTGCACGGTATAGCGCCCGGCCGGCGGCGTATTGGAGGGGGCGGCTGACGGGGCTGAGGCCTTGGCGTTCGGCTTCGACTCGCCATTGCCGGCCGCTGCGGCGGGCGGACGCTTCGCGGCATCCTTGGGCGGCGCAAGCATCGCCTGCAGCGAACCGGTATCGGTCGGCGCGGCGGCAGGCTGTTCCGGCTTGGCCGCGTCGGGCTTCGCCGGCTCCGGCTTTTGTGCGGCCGGCGCGGCAGGAGCGGTCTCGGTCGGGGCGGCGGCCCGCGGTTTCGGCGAGGTGGCAGGGGCGGTGGCTGGCACCGCCGGCGGCTCCGGCACCTTCAGGACCGGCGGCGGGCTGGCGGGCAGGGCGGCGACCGGAGGAGGCGGCGCGGCGGATGGCGCGGCCTGCACCGGTGCCGACTGAACCGGCGCCGTTTGGGCGGGAGCCGGCAGGCTCTCGGTCGCCGGGGCCGTGGCGGTCGGTGCGGCGGTCGGTACGGGGGCCGGGGAGGAGGGCGCACGGGTAATGGCCGGCGCCGGCACCATCGGCGCCGAACTGTTGGTGGCCGTCGTCACCGGTGCCGGATCGCCCGAGCCGAAATAGACCACGCCGACGGCGATTCCGCCGGCCGCCAGCAGGGCGAGCGCGATCTTGCCCAGCGGCAGGCTGCGGCCCGCGGGCTCCTCCTCCTCATACTCCACGTCCTCGTCCTGCGGGTCGGCCCGCAGATCCTCGTTCAAGGCGCGAAGCAGCTTGGCGATGTCCTCGTTCTCCGGCGGCGGAGTCTCGGAAGGTTTGCCGTTGGCCTTCATCTCGTCCTTGGAAGTCGGTGTCGTCAGGGTGGGAGCCCGCCGGGGCGGTGGCTGGAGCGTCACGGTCGACCTGCGCTTGCCCGTCATGCGGGCCGGCTGAATGCAGAAAAAGGGGCCTTCCGGTTGCCGGGGCCGCGGTGACACGGCCCGGCTGCGGAAAGCCCCTTCTCTTTATCGTATTTTGCCGCTCCATCAAACCGCCATGCGGTCACGCCCGGCGGGTGGGCGGCACGAGAGAAGGGACGTCAGCCCTGGTGCGGCTTGGCCGGATCGGCGGGCTGAGTCTGGACCGGCTGCGTGGGGGCCGGCTGGGGTGCGACAGGCTGAGCGGCCGCGGGCTGGGCCGGCTGGGCGGGGGCCGGGTTGATCGCGGCGGGAGGGGCCTGGGCGGTGGTCGCCGCGGGGGGATTGGCCTCGTCCTCGTCCTTCAGGCCGGCCTTGAAGGCCTTCACGCCCTTGGCGATGTCGCCCATCACGTTGGGCAGCTTGCCGGCGCCGAACAGGAGAAGCACGATGACCAGAACGATCATCCAGTGCCAGATGCTGAAACTGCCCATCGATCAATACCTCTGAAATTCGGTCGGAGCGGACGTCGTCGCGGTCGCCACCAATGTGAGTGCCCCTTCCGCGCCGCACAAGAGGCGGCCGTCGGGAGCGCCGTGATAAAGGACGCCCCTCAGGCCGCCGGGCCGCTTTCCGCCGGCTCCTCCGGCAGTTGGTGGCGCATGATCAGCGGCGCCTGGAAGGCGCTGAACAGCAAGGTCAGCGGCATGATGCCGAACACCTTGAAGTTGACCCACATGTCGGTGGTGAAGTTGCGCCACACCACCTCGTTCAGCACCGCAAGCAGCAGGAAGAACCAGGCCCAGCGGATGCCCAGCGTGCGCCAGCCGTCGTCCGACAGACTAAGCACCGTGCCGAGCAGGCGCTTCATCACATTGCGCCGCATCGCATGGGCGACGAACAGGACGATGGCGAACAGCAGATTGACCAGGGTCGGCTTGATCTTGATGAACAGGTCGTCCTGCAGCCAAAGCGTCAGGCCGCCGAACAGCAGCACGAATCCGGCGCCGACCACCGGCATGATCGGGATGCGGCGTTCCAGCCGCCAGGACACCGCCACCGCGATGGTGATGGCGACCATGAAGACCGCGGTGCCGGTCATGATGCCGGCCTGCGAATTGGCAACGAAGAAGGCGGCGAGCGGGCCGGCCTCGATCGCCAGACGTGCGAACTGGTTCATGCCCCCTGACATAGCCCGAACCGGCCGCCCATGAAAGGGGCGAATGTCGGCGTGCGGGACATTCGGGTGCGCTACCACGCCTGCGGAAAGGCTGCGGGAGGCGGTGACATCGCGCGGTCCGGTGCGAGAGAGCGCAAGCAGGGCTTTTCACGCGTCCTGTGCTTCGCTACGTCTTTCGCCATCCGCTGATCGGCGGGGGACTGGACGAAGGGCAGATGTGTCATGGAAGCCGCCGAAGTGAAGGATCTGATCGACGAAGCCCATGAGCGGGAACGGGCGAAACACCGCCCGGCCGAGCGGCACCATGCCGAGGAAGAGGGCGGGCATGGGGTGAAGACCTCCACCGCCATCTACATTTCGGTCCTGGCCGCGGTGCTCGCCATCGTCAGCGTCGCCGGTTCCAACGCCGGTAAGGAACTGATGGCCAGCGCCATCGAGGCGTCGGACAGCTTCGCCTATTATCAGGCCAAGACCCAGCGCCAGATCAGCTTGCGGCTTGCCGCCGACGAGATCGAACTGCTGTCCGCCGGCATGCCGGCCGAGGCGCAGGCCAAGGCGCTGCAGCGCTCCGCCGAATACCGCCAGTCGGCCGAACGGATGGAGGCCGACGAGGGCAAGAACAGCCGCAAGGACCTGCTGGGCAAGGCGAAGGCGGCGGAACTGCGGCGCGACCATGCCGCGGCCCAGGACCCCTATTTCGACTTCGCCGAGGGCATGCTGCAGCTCGCCATCGTGTTGGCGTCGGTCTTCGCCATCACCAACAAGGGCTTCATCCTGTGGACCAGCCGTGCGCTGGCTGCGGCCGGGGTGCTGATGGCGGCGGACGGCTTCACCCTGATCCTGCCGCTGCCCTTCCTCTGACGGCTCAGAACTGGACCGACAGACGCAGGGAGCCGTAGTTGGTCAGCGATTTCTGGCCGCGGAACTCCGGCGTCTGCAGGGTCTGGGCATAGGTCAGGCCGTAACGGCCGTAGCGCAGGGTCAGGCCGGCCTGCATGCTGCCGACGAAGGGGTGCTTGGCGACGGACCGGCTTTCGCGGAACGTGTTGCCGTCCAGGAAGATGTTGCGCGTCACCGCCCGCCCTTCGGCGCTGGCGTAGACATACCAGGAAAAGCGCCCCGGCCGCTCCGAATAGGGATTGTCCTGGTAGGGGATGCTGGAGGTCGGGCGATTCACCAGTGCGCCCACCGGCGGCGGCATGTTGCCGCCCAGCCGGACGGTGGCCCCCGCCGCGGCGAAGGTCAGGACATTGCCCAGGCTGCCGGCGACATGGGGGCTGAAGTCCCACTCCACCGGGCCGAGGCTGTTCGGCTTCTCGTCGCGCCAGACATGCTCGTAGCTCAGCACCACGCCCGGTTCGTCACGCAGCTGATAGTTCCAGCCCTCGGGGTAGGTGGCGCCGTCGACGATCTTGTGGACCGTCTTCTGCGTCTGCTCCGCCAGCGAGGCCGGGCCGACCATGCCGAGGTCGAGGTCGAAGCGGTCCACCGCCGTCGGCGCCTCGTTCAGCACCGACAGCCGGCCATAGAGCCAGCCGGCATAGGGCCGGTCCCGCGGGTCCGGGTTGCGGGCGGTCAGATTGCTGGGCGTATACATGTTCTGGCCGAAGGCGAAGCCATAGCGCCGCACCCCGCCCGGATCGATCCAGGGCACCAGATTGGCCAGCCAGTCGATGTTGCCGTAGGTCGGCCGCGCGCCGGAGAAGTAATAGAACTGGAATCCATTCGTGTAATAGCGGTCGGTCCCACCGCCGAACAGGTCGTTGTCGATCCAGAAGCCGATGGCCGGGCCGGAGGTCGCCGGTTCATCGCCGGGAGGAGGGGTGGTTTCCTGCGCGTTCGCCGCCGATATGGCCGCCGATGCGGTCAGCAGCAGGGTCGCAAATGCTACGGCCAAAGCGGGGCCGCTGTTCGTCACCATTCCGGCACGCTCCATCCGTTTCGCACTGTAACGGACGGAGGGGGAGTGTGTTGCGCTGCGGTGCGGCTTCTTTGGGGGTAGGGGCAGCCGAAGCCGCCCTCAAATCCTCAGACCCTTGCCCGCAATCCCTCCACCGCTTCCTCCAGCGTCATGTCGACCCGCTTGATCCCATGCAGAGCCAGGAAGCGCACCTCGTTCTTCGACAACTCGCCGGGGATCACCGCCCAATGGCTGTCGGAGGAGCGCTTGGCGATCTGGCGGGCGAAGGTGCGCTGGATCTCGTGATCGAAGCGACAGCCGAGGAACAGGAAATGGCGGCCGGCGCGGCGATCCTTCACGATGGCGGGGATCGGGGTCTGGATGTCGATCTCCGTCAGGATCTCGACATAGTCGCTGTCGGAGATCAGGTAGTTGCCGGCCGGGGTCACCGCGCCCGACGGCTTGTACAGCACGGTGTCCCAGCCGGCCGCCGCGTCGGCCGTCGTTTCGGCACCGTCGGGGGCGTAGTAGCGCACCCATTCGCCGGTCGATTGCGGGTGCGACACCCCCTGGATCTGGCCCCAGGTCCGGTCGGCCGCCGCACTCAGCAGGCTGTCCAAAACATTGTCGTACCAGACATCGACCAGCAGCGGCGGGGCCGGAATGGCGGCCAGCAGGGCATGGACCGGGGTCGCCGGCACGGTCTGGCGGAAGATCTCGTTGAGGATGGTCTCCAGCGTCTTGCGGTGCTTGCGCGTTTCGATGAACTGGGCGACCGCGGTCAGGTTGGAGCGGATGCGGCCGGGGGCGGCGACCTTGGCGTTCAGGCGCTGCACCAGCTCCGCCGAATTGCGCGGGATCGGGCATTGGTCGGGCGGCAGCAGGGCGAAGGCGCCAGGGCCGAGATAAGGCACCACCTGCCGCGCCGCCAGCGCCACGGCGATATCGGCCAGCGCCGCCGCGGCGTCCGGAACCGTGACGGAGTCGGAATCGGTTGCAAGCGTGGTGACGGGCATGGATGCCTCTTCCCTTTCGGTCTTCACAGATAGATCGCGGCGCCGGCACCGGTGTTGATGCTGGCGTCCTTCAGCGTTTCCACGATGAAGGCAACCTGATCGCGGGTGATCTTGCGGTGCAGCGGCAGGGCCAGCACGCGGTCGGCCGTCTTGGTGCAGACCGGGCAGGCGCCGCGGCCGGCCCGCTGTTCGCCCAGGGCCTCGCCGAGTGCCTCGATGTAATATTGCTGGGTGTGCAGCGGCTGGCCGAAGTCGCTGGCGTCGATGTCGTGAGTGTCCAGATCCTCGATGATCGAGCGGCGTCCCGACGCGGTGAAGCGGGTGCCGAGATGGACGCAATAGACCATCGGGTTGACCACCTCCGCCCCCGGCCCGCGATAGGGCGGCTTGATCCCCTCGAAGCTCGCCATCGCCGCGTCGTAATAGGCGATGACCAGATTGCGGCGGGTCAGGATTTCCGGCAGGCGCTTCAGCTGGACCAGGGCCAGCGCGGCGTTCAGGTCGCTCATCCCTGCCTGCCAGGGCAGGGTGCGGGTGATGACAACGGTGTTGCGGTGTTCGGTCTCGCGCCGGCGCATGTAGCGCAGGCGGTGGGCGAGGTCGCGGTCGTCGGTGACGATCATGCCGCCTTCACCGGCCAGCAGGATGCCGGGTTCGGAAAAGTTGAAGACCGCGGCGTCGCCGAAGGTGCCGACCATCCGGCCCTTGTAGGTGGAGCCGATGGCCTCGGTCGAATCTTCCAGCAGGATCAGGTTCTTGGCATCGGCCAGCGCGCGCAGCTCGTCCCAATGGGCGGGGTGGCCGTTGACGTTGCCGGCCAGGATCGCCTTGGTCTTCGGCGTGACCAGAGCCGCCGCCTTCTCCGGGTTGATGGTGTGCTGCCAGTAATCGATGTCGACCAACACCGGCGTGGCACCGGACAGCGCCACCGCATGCTGGACCTGATGCCAGCCGAAGGGGCTGCACAGCACCTCGTCGCCTTCGCCGATGCCATAGCCCTTCAGCATCAGCAGCGTGGCCATGGTGCCGCTGGACACCGCCACCGCATGGTCGCGGCCGACATAGGCGGCGAAGGCATCCTCGAAAGCCCGCACCATCCGCCCGTCGCTCAAGGCCCCGGAGGACAGCAGACGGCCGAGAATCTCGACCTCCGCCCCTGAAATGTCGGGGTCGGTCAGCGGGATATAGTCGTCCACATCCCCATCATCGGCGGTGGAGGGCTTGTGCAGAACTGCGGCGGCATCGCTCATTCACTCGTCCTCGTCCCGTTGGGCGATCACGACGCCGGTGGCAAGCTCCGGCTTGTCGGTGATGAGCCAGCAGTGGTTGTTGCCGTCCACCAGATGCAGGTCGAATCCCGCCTCTTCCCGGAAGGGATCCTCGGCCATCACCGCGGCCATGGCGCCGGTGACGGTCTTCAGCTCCGGGTTGGCCTCGCGCACGCCGCGGACCACGGCGTTGAGCGTGCCGCCCCCAGCGAACAGCCGGCCGGCCAGCGTGGCGATGCTGTCGATGTGCTCGGGAGACAGGGCCATGGGCGTCACTCCGTTCCGCGTTTCTTGGCCTCGACGGTGATCGGCAGGCGGGTGTCGCCCGGCATCTCCGGCAAATCGAGCGTCCAGCCGTTGGCGATCTTGATCCAACCGCCCCACAGGCCCGGCTTTTCCATCTCGACGATGGGTTCCTCCAGATCCTTCTTGGCGACGTAGATCGTGTATTGCTCGGACGCCTTGCGGATCATCACCTTCATCGCGGACACTCCATCCTGCTGTTCTGATTTCGTTTTTGCCTTAGGCGGCGATCAGCCGGGCATGCAGCGCCGGCAGTTCCGACAGGACGGCGTCCACCTCCGCCGCAGTGGTGTAGCGGCTGAGCGAGAAGCGCAGGCTGGCGGCGGCCTGGGCGCCGCTCAACCCCATGGCGGTCAGCACATGGCTCGGCTCGTTGCCGCCGGAGGAGCAGGCCGCCCCCATCGACACGGCGATGCCGGCGCGGTCGAGCCGCATCAGCAACTCTTCCGCATCCATCGGATGACCGCGGCCGTCGGCGAAGCGGATGTTGCTGGTGTTGGGCAGCCGGGCGGCGCCGGCGCCGTTCACCACCGCACCCGGCCAGCGGGCGAGGATGCCCTGTTCCAGCCGGTCGCGCAGGAAGGCGATCAGGTCCGCTTCGTCCAGCCAGAGGGACGCCAGCGAAGCGGCGGTGCCGAAACCGACGATGCCCGGCACATTCTCCGTCCCGCCGCGGCGACGGCGTTCCTGATGGCCGTGGATCAGCGCGTGGAAGGGCGCACCCTTGCGCACATAGAGCGCGCCGACGCCCTTCGGCCCGTGCATCTTGTGGGCGGACAGCGTCAGGTAATCGGCGATGCCGCAATCGACCGGCACCCGGCCGGCCGCCTGCACCGCGTCGCTGTGGAACAACGCACCGTGGGCGTGGGCGATGGCCGACGCGCCTTCCACCGGCATCAGCACGCCGGTCTCGTTGTTGGCCCACATCATGGAGACCAGCGCCGTCGCCTCCGTCACCACGGCGGCGAGATCGACCAGCGAGGGCAGGCCGTCGCGGTTCACCGGCAGGATGGTGACGCGCCAGCCGCGTTGGCGCAGGTCGTCGAACAGGGCGAGCGCCGCCGGATGCTCCACCGCGGTGGTGACGATGTGGTCGCGGCGATGGTCAGTTTCCTCGATGACGCGGAGCGCGCCCAGGATGGCGGCGTGGGTCGCCTCGGTGGCGCTGCCGGTCATCACCAGATCGGCGGGCTTGGCGCCGATCAAGGCGGCGATCTGTGCCTTGGCCTCGCTGACCGCGCGGCGGGCGGCCATGCCGGCGGAGTGGGGGCTGGACGGGTTGGCGAACTCCCCGAACAGGTGCGGCATCATGGCGTCGCGCACTTCGGGCGCCAGGGCCGTGGTGGCGTTGTTGTCGAGGTAGATGGTCATCACATCACTCCCCATCACATCAGGCCCATCACATCACACCCGGAACACCGCGCCGCGACCCGTCGGCCGGGATGATCTCCTCCTCCAGGCAGCCGACGACGGTGCCGCCGGGGAACTCCACCAGATAGACCGGCAGGCTTCCTTCCTCGGTGCGGCCGACGCGGACAATCACGCCCGGCGTGCCCTTGGGCGCCAGCAGCGCGCCGTCCGGCACCTGCGGGTGGCTGCCGTCGTTGAACAGGTCCTCCTGCACCGTGACCCGCAGGCCCCAGTCGTACAGCGGTTCGCGCGGCGGGATGAAACCGGGCTTGGCGGCGGCTTCGACGTCGGACATCGCGAGGCTCCTTATCAGGTGGGGACCAGGGTCTTGGACCGGGTTATTGGGGGTCGTTGCAGTGGGCGTCGATCACCTCCAGCTCGCGCGCGCGCATGCCGACGACGACCCGTTTTTCATAAAAATCAACGGCGTAGATGTAATACATCTGCAGATAGGTCCCGACGGAGATGACGTAGCCGACATCGCCCTCGCGGATCAGGAAGTCGCCGACCGGCCGGCCGGGATAGGTGCCGTCGTTGCGCACGTCGCGCAGCGCCTTGACCTTGAAGCCCTGCTCCAAAAGCGGCGGACCGACCAGCTCGTTGGCGTCCTCGGCGCTGCGGGCGCGTTCGTGGCGGTAGGGAACGGCGATTTCAGGTCCGGTCATCGGTTTGGTGCTCCGTCCGTCGAGAGGCCGCTACAGGGGCGGAAGGTCGTTGGCGATTGCGAGGCCGGCGGCGCGCTGGCGGGCGATGGCGCGCACCTCCTCCTCCGGGTCGTCGAGCAGGGGGCCGAGCTGTCCGGCGTCGATCCGCCCGGCAACCGCGAGGCGGACCATCCAGTCGGCATCCTGCAGCAGGACATGGAGTTTCGACGTCGGCAGCCGCTGCGCCACCACCAGCCGGACCCGCGGGCTGTCGTCCCAGGCGAGGCTGGGCAGCCAGTCCATGGAAAGGCGGCGGGCGACCTCCACCCGCACCTCCGGATCCTCGTCATGCATCATCGCCGGCAGCATGCCGTCGGGGATTCGGCGCACCACGCGCAGCCGCACCGAACAGTCGGGGTCGCGCATCAGCGGGGCGAGGTCGGCATCCTCCAACCGGGCGGCGACGGCGATCCGCACCTCGCGGTCCGGGTCGTCGCGCAGCTTCAGCAGCAGCCGGCGCGGCAGCCGGCGGGCCAGGACAGAGCGCACCGTCTCGTCCGGGTCGTTCATCAGCCGGGGAAGCTGGAAGATCGGGGCGAAGCGCGCCGCGTTCGCCCGCACTTCGAAATAGGGATGGTCGAGATGGCCGGCGGCGAGGTCCGGGTTCCATTCGAAGAAGCGCTGGATGCGCTTGGCATAGCGGTCCTGCACGCAAGCCTTCAGCGGCAGGCAGTGGCCGGCCAGCTTACCTCCCGCCGGGATGGCGGCGGTCTCGGGGGCGAGGCGGCGGTCGCGGTGGGTGCAGGTGGTGCAGTCCACCGGTTCGCCGCGCCAATCCAGGGAGTCGAGGATGTCGTCGCTCATGCGCCGGTCTCCTCAAGCTCATGCTGGTCGGTGACGGCGATCAGGCGGGCGGCGCCGAAGCGGTCGTCGGGGTCTAGGTCGCAGACCTTGGTCAGAGCCTCCCGCCCGGCGTCGAGCCGGCCGGTGCGCAGCAGCAGGTAACCGATGGCAACCAGGGCGAACAGGAACAGGCGGGGCGCCGGCTCCAGCCCGCGGAAATCGGCGGTGGTCGGGGTGACGGCCCGCCAGTCGGTGTGGTTGACGCCGAGCGCGGCCATGGCGTGGCCGATCATGCGCTCGCCATAGACCAGCGCCTGATCGAGATTGGCCTTGTAGAAGTGGAACTTGTAATGGCCGAGATCGACGAGGCGATGGCCGGGGGCGACCTTCGCCGCGCGGGCGAGATGGGCGAGCGCCGCACCGCTGTCGGCATAGCTGGCGGCGGCCAGATGCAGGCAGCGTTCCGCCTCGGGCGGAAGATCCCCGCCGTAATAGCGGCGGGCG
>NZ_LGQY01000158.1:0-26165 GCF_003116065.1 Azospirillum sp. TSO5
GCCGCCGGATCCGTGACCGCCACGACCGAAACCGCGGCGGCGGCCGCCACGCCGGGCGCGCCGCAGCGCCGCCGGGCGCGGGCCGATTCGCGCCGCCGGCAAGCCGCCAGCGGCATCGCCGCCGCCGCCACCGAACTGGCGAGCGGCGTGACCCAGGCGGCCTCGGCGGCCGAGGAACTGCGCCGGGCGATGGAGCAGATCGCCGCCGGGGCGGAGGAATCGGCCAGCGCCACCCAGCAGTCCCAGCGCATGATCGGCCGCGCGTCGGAGCTTCTGACCCGGTCGCGCAGCACGGCGGAGCAGGCGGTGCTGCGGGTCGAGGCGCTGCAGGCGACGCTGAAGGACGTCAGCGGCCAGATCCTGTCTTCCATCGACGGCATCGTCCGTGCCGCCGAACGGCAGGAGGCCTCGGTGCGGCTGGTCCGCGACCTGGAATCCCGGGCGCAGGAGATCGGCACCATCGTCCAGAGCGTCGCCGCCATCGCCGACCAGACCAACCTGCTGGCGCTGAACGCCGCCATCGAGGCGGCGCGGGCGGGAGAGGCCGGCAAGGGCTTCGCCGTCGTCGCCGACGAGGTGCAGGCGCTGGCCGAACGGTCGGAGCGCAGCGCCAACGATATCCAGGGGATGGTCGCGGAAATCCAGGAGGCGGTGGCCTCCATCGCCGCCGGCATCGTCGCCTCGGCCGACGCCGCCAAGGCGGAGGTGGAGCGCGGGCGCATGATCGTCCAGCAGCTGGAAGGCGTGCGGTCGGACATGTCGACCATCGTCCAGGGCGCGCAGGAGACGATCCGCGCCGCCGTGGAGGCAGATCAGGCGGCGCGCGAGGCCCTGCGCGGGGCGGAGACCATCGCCGCCAGCGCCGAGGAGCAGTCCGCCGCCGCGGAGGAGGCGCTGAGGACCGCAGGCGAGCAGGCCCTTGCCCTGACCCAGAGCCAGCGCGCCGCCGGTCAGCTGTCCGAGTTGGCCGAGGATCTGGAGGGAACAGCCGACCTCGCCGCCACCGCCGACGAACTGGCGTCGGCCGCCGAGGAGCTGTCGGCAGCCATCGAGGAGATCAACCGCGGCGCCGCCCAGATCATGACCGCCATCGGCCAGATCTCCGGCGGGGCGCAGGCGCAGAGCGCCGCCACCCACCAGCTGGCCTCGGCGATCGCGGAAATCGACGCCGCCGCGACGCTGGCCGCGGGCCGGTCGGGCGAGTCGGTCGATCGCTGCACCTCGATGGAAGGGCTGCTGGGCGAAACCCGCGACACCATCGGGAAGCTGGCCGACGGCATGCTGGAGGCGGTCGACTCCTCCCGCCGGGCCGGTGAGCGGCTGGACGCGCTGGAGCGGATCGGCCGGCGCATCGACAAGGTGGTGGACGCCATCGCCACCGTCGCCATCCAGACCGGCATGTTGGCGGTCAGCGGCTCCATCGAAGCGGCGCGGGCGGGGGAGTTCGGCCGCGGCTTCACCGTGGTCAGCGGCGACATCCGCAAGCTGGCCGGCGACAGCGCGGAGAGTGCTGAGCGGGTGAAGGACATCGTCCGCGACATCCAGGACCAGATGCTGCGGGTGCGCCGCGACGTGGATGAGGTCTCTACGACGGCGGTGACGGAGATCGCGCGCCACCGCGCCTTCGGCGTCACCCTGACCGCCGGCACGCAGGAGCTGCGGGTGGTCACCGCCGGCGGCCGCGAGATCCTGGACGCCGCCAACGAGACCACCGCCGCCCTGCGCGAAACCCGCGTCGGCGTGGAACAGGTGGCCGCCGCCGCCGCCGCCGCGAACCTCGCCGGCTCCGAAGCGGCCAAGGCCGCGCGCGAACAGGCGAAGGGGGCCGAGGAGCTGGCGTCGGCGATCGAGGAGATCGCGGCGATGGCCGACAGCCTGCTGGGCGCGGTTTGACCGCCGTGGCTCAGGACGTGGCCCTGGGCGTGGCGGACGGCGCTCTCGCCTTCGTCACGGTGGCGGTCGGCGACCTGCGCCTCGCCCTGCCGCTGGTGGCGGTCCGCGCGGTGATCCGGCTGCCGGAACTGGTGCGCATTCCGCTGGGTCCGCCCAGCCTCGACGGGCTGGCGCAATGGCATGGCGAAGCGGTGCCGGTGCTCGATCTCGCCAAGGCACTGGGTCGGGGGGACGGTGCCGTGGCCACGCGGGAGACGCGCGTGGTGCTGGTCGGGCATCGCGGCCAGCCGGTGGGTCTGCGGGTGGACGCAATGGCCGGCATCCTGCGCAGCGATCCCGACCGCATCGATCCGGTGACGCAGGAGGAGGGCGGGCTCGACCCCGCCATGCTGGACGGCGTGGTGCGCGACGGCCCGGTCACCATCCTGAAGCTGGACGCGCTGATCGACCGCCAGTTCGGCGACCGGACGGAGGCGGAGAGGACCGACCGGGGAAGCGGTGGGTTCGGACGTGCGGCGGCGGGCGAGGCCGGGACCGGGAAAGCGGCTGCCGGACCCGACCGTCAGGCTCTGCTGGTCTTCGAGGTCGCCGGGCAGGAATTCGCCCTGCCGGTGGATCGGGTGCGCGAGGTTCTGCCGGCTCCGCGCGAGGTCGCCCGCATGGCGCGGGCCAAGGCGCATCTGCTGGGCGTGATGGCGGTGCGCGACCGGCTGCTGCCGCTGGTGGGGTTGCGCGCCCTGTTCGGGCTGGAGGACGCCGGCGGACAGGGGGCCGGGCGCCGCGTCGTCGTCGTGCGGTCGGGGGCCGGGGAAGCGCCGGTCGGCGTGCTGGTGGACGAGGTGCGCGAGATCCTGCGGCTCGATCCCGCGCTGATCGACCCGGTACCGCCGCTGCTGGCCCGCGAGCCCGAGTTCGAGGATCTGGACGGCATCGCCCGCGCGGATGGCGGGCGGCGACTGGTGTCGGTGCTGTCGGCGGAGCGGCTGTTCCGCCATGGCGCGGCAATCGGCGCGGAAGCGGGCGGAGAGGGAAACGGGATGGAACCGGCGCAGCCTGCGGAAGGAAGCGGAAACATGGAACGCTTCGTCGTCTTCCGCCTCGCCGGGGCGGAATACGGCTTGCCGGTCTCCGCCGTGCGCGAGGTGCTGCGCCGGCCCGACAGCATCACGCCGTTGCCCAACGCGCCCGACTTCGTCGCCGGCGTGCTGACCCTGCGCGGCGAGGTTCTGCCGCTGATCGACCAGCGCCGGCTGCTAAACCTGCCGGCCGCTGCGGCCAGTCTCTCCGCCGGGCTTGAGCGCGGGCGGGTGGTGGTGGTCGGGCGCGACGGGCTGCTGGTCGGGCTGCTGGTCGATGGGCTGTCCGGTCTGCTGACGGTCCCGGCGGAGCGGATCGGTCCGGCACCGGCGGTGTCGGCGGCGCAGCGCCGGCTGATCCGCCGGGTCGCCACGCTGGATGCGGCCAGGGATGTGGCTGGCGGCACCCGCCTGATCCTGCTGATGGATGCGGACAGCCTGCTCGACATGGACCGGCTGGCCGACCTGCTCGTTACCCCACAGTGAAGACGCGATGGGGGACGGCGTGCTGACGGTGCTGGTGGTGGACGATTCCGCGTTGATGCGCCGGCGCATCGCGGATCTGCTGAGCGAGGCCGGATTCCGGGTGGAGACCGCCGCGACGGGGGAGGAGGCCCTGGCGCGCCTGCCGGTCGTCGATCCGGACGTGGTGACGCTCGACGTCACCATGCCCGGCATGGACGGGCTGACCTGCCTTGCCCGCATCATGGTGGAGCATCCCAAGCCGGTCGTCATGGTCTCCGCCCTCACCGGCGCGGGGGCGGAGGAGACGCTGGAGGCGCTTCGGCTGGGCGCGGTGGAGGCGGTGCAGAAGCCGGCCGCCGGCTCCATCGGCCGCATCGGCGAGGAGCTGGTGGAGACGGTGCGCGCCGCCGCGTCCTCCCGCCCGCGCCGCGTCCGCGGACTGCGCGAACGGCTGCGGTTGGCCCGCGCCCGCATCGCCGGGGAGGATTTCGTCGCACCGGAGGGGCTGACGCCTGCGGTGCCGCCCACGGTGGCGTCGCCTGCGGTCACGGCGGCAGCGGCGGTCGGCGAGGGCGAGGGGGTGGTGCTGGTCGGCGTGTCCACCGGCGGACCCAGCACGCTGGAGGACATCCTGCCCCTGCTGCCGGCCGGCTTCCCCTGGCCGGTGGTGGTGGCACAGCATATGCCGGCCGCCTTCACCGCGACGCTGGCGCGCCGGCTGGACGAGCTGTGCGCGCTGAGGGTGGTGGAGGTGGAGCGGGCGACGGTGCTGGCGCCGGGCATGGTCTGCATCGCCCGCGGCAGTGCCGACGTCGAATTGGCGCGGCGCGGCGGACGGCTGCAGGCGGTCTGCGTGCCGCCCTCGCCCGACCGGCCCTGGCATCCCAATGCCGACCGGCTGGTGTCCAGCGCCCTGCGGCTGCTGCCCGCCGACCGGCTGGTGGGGGTTCTGCTGACCGGCATGGGCAATGACGGGGCGGCGGCGATGGCCGAACTCCACGCCCGCGGCGGTCGCACCATCGCGGAGTCGGAGGACAGCGCCGTTGTCTTCGGCATGCCGCAGGACCTGATCCGGCGCGGCGGCGCCGGCGTCGTGCTGCCGTCGGGCCGGATCGCCGGCCAGCTCACCCGCTGGCTGATGCCCGCCGGCCGGCGCGCCGGGATCGATTGAGGAGTGACGCCATGGGACTGGTGAAGAAGAAGGCCGCTCCGGAACCGGCACCGGCCGCGACAGTTGCCCGGCCAGACCCGTTGACCTCGCTTGAGGATGCCGACGCCGCCGTCCGTCGCGATGCCGCGCATGCGCTGGGCCATGCGGCGCTGCCGGGCGCGGAGGCGGCACTCGCCCGCCGGCTTCAGGCAGAGGGGGATGCCGGCGTGCGCGAGGCCATCCTGACCGCGCTCGCCCGCATCGCCACGCCGGAGGCGGCGGCGGCGCTGGTGCCCTTCCTCGACCGCGAGGATGCGGCATTGCGCAACGCGGCGCTGGAAAGCCTGCAGCAGATGCCGGCGGAGGTCGCCGCCCCGGCGCTGCTGCCGCTGCTCGACCATGCCGACGCCGACCTGCGCATCTTCGCGGTGCAGGGGTTGGGCAGCCTCGCCCATTCCGGCCGCGCCGACTGGCTGACAAGGGTGATGGAGCGCGACGCCGACGTGAATGTCTGCCTCGCCGCGGTGGAGGCGCTGGCCGAGGCCGGAAGTCCCGAAGCGCTGTCCAGCCTGGAGACGCTGGCCCGCCGCTTCCCCGACGACGCCTTCGTCGCCTTCGCCGTCGACGCCGCCCGGTCCAGCTTCCAGGGACGGTGAACGGAGTGACCGACGCTGAGCCGGAAGGCCTGTCCCAGGAGGATTATGCGACGCTCTGCGGATTCCTGCGGGACCGCACCGGCCTGTCCTTCACCGAGGCCAAGCGCTATTTCGTCGACCGCCGCGTCGCCGCCCGCATGCAGGCGGTCGGCGCGACGGGGCTGCGCGCCTATATGAATTTGCTGCGCTTCCAGGCATCGGGGGAGGAGCTTCAGCGGCTCGTCAACCTGATGACGGTGAACGAGACCTATTTCTTCCGCGAGAAGTACCAGCTCGACTGTCTGGTGAACTCCGTCCTGGACGAGCTGGTGCGCGGACGGCCGAAGGGGTCGCGGCTGCGCATCTGGTCGGCCGGCTGCGCCACCGGGGAGGAGCCCTATTCCATCGCCATCATGCTGCTGGAAAACTGGGGCCGGGTGGACGATTACGAGATCGAGCTGCTGGCGTCCGACATCGACAGCGCGGTTCTGGAACGCGCGCGCGAGGGCATCTATGACGAGCGCGCGCTGCAGGGGCTGCCGGCCCATCTGCGCGCCAAGTATTTCCAGCCCGTGCGGGGCGCGGCGGATGCCGGCGGGCCACGCTGGCAGATCGTCGAGGATCTGCGGGAATCCGTCGATTTCTCTCTGGTCAACATCGCCGACCCGCAGCAGGTGCGGGCCTTTCGCGGGATCGACGTGATCTTTTGCCGCAACCTGCTGATCTACTTCGACGATCTGGGCCGACGGGAGGCGGCGAGCATGTTCCACGATGCCCTTGCGCCGGGCGGCTTCGTCTGCCTCGGCCATTCGGAAAGCATGAGCCGCATGTCCTCGCTGTTCATCCCGCGCCGCTTCCCCGACGCCATCCTCTACCAGAAGCCGGCGGACGGGGGTGCGGCATGAGCGGAACCAACACTTGCGGGCCGCGTGTTCTGGTGGTGGACGACGCCGTGACCGTGCGCGCCTTCAGCCGCCGCGTGCTGGAGGCCGACGGCTTCGTGGTTGACGAGGCGGTGAACGGCATCGAAGGGCTGGAGCGGGCGATGGCCGCGCCGCCGGATCTGGTGATCGTCGACGTCAACATGCGCAAGATGGACGGCTACACCATGCTGCGCGTCCTGCGCCGCGATCCGAGCCTGCGCGACGTGCCCGCCATCATGATCAGCACCGAATCGAAGGACAGCGACCGCGAGCAGGCCCTGCTGGCCGGCGCCAACTGGTACATCGTCAAGCCGCCACGGCCGGAGGTGCTGGTGGAGGCGGCCCGGCTGCTGACCGGGCGGCCTCCCGACAGGGAGGATGCGCCATGAGCGATCTGTTCGATCAGTTCGTCGTCGAGGCGCAGGAGTTGCTGGAAACCGCCGGCGCCGCCCTGCTGGCGCTGGAGCGCGACCCGGCCGACCGCGCGTCGGTGGACGAGCTGTTCCGCGCCTTCCACACGCTGAAGGGGTCGAGCGCGCTGTTCGACATGGCACCCTTCACCCTGCTGGTCCATGCCGGGGAAGACACGCTGTCACTGCTGCGCGACGGCCGCCGCGCCATGACGCCCGATCTCGCCGACTTGCTGTTCCGCGCGCTCGACCAGTGCGCCCGCTGGGTGGCGGCTTTGGAGGAAACCGGCACGCTGCCCGCCGACGCTGCGAAGGCGGCGGAGACGCTGGCTCGCGGACTGGCGGGGGGAGAGACGACGGCCGGTGCTGCGGCAGGCAGCGGTGAGGCGGACGCTTTCCCCTGGGCGGCGGCGCTGACGGCGGAGGAGCGCGCTGCCGTGGGCGAGGGCGCGCTGACCGCCATCGACTACAGGCCCGATCCGGAGTGCTTCTTCACCGGCGACGACCCACTGGCGCTGTTCCGTCGGGTGCCCGACCTCCGGCTGCTGCGGATCGAGCCGGCGGAGCCGCTGCCGCCCTTGGCCCAGATGGACCCCTACCGCTGCATCCTGCGCTTCCGCGCCCTGAGCGGCGCCGGGGTGGAGGCGGTGACGCCGGCCTTCCGCAGCGTGCCCGATCAGGTGCGGATCGGCAGCGTTATGCTGGCACCCGCTGCTGTAGCTCTTGCCGCTGCGCCGCCGGATTCACTGGCGGCGGCGATGCTGGAGGAGCAGGCGCGCATCCTCGACCTTCCCGGCAACGCCGCCGAACGAGACTCCCGCCGCGCCGCGGTGGCGCGGTCGGTCGCCGCGATCCTGACGGCGCTGGGGCAGCCGACGGAGCGTGCCGCCGTGGAGGCCGCCTGTGCCGACGCTCGCACGCTGCGCCGGTTTCTGGTCGATGGACCTGCGGAAAAGCCCGCAGTGACCGAGCCGCAGCCCGCCACCGCTCCCGTCACCCGCCGCGCCCTGCGGGTGGAGCCGGAACGGATGGACGCGCTGATGGCGCTGGTCGGCGAGCTGTCGGTGGTGAAGGGACAACTGGGGCCGCTGGTCCGCCGCGCCGGCGACGGCGAGATGGCCCGCGACCTGAAGAGCTTTTCCGCCCGGCTGGACGGTCTGGTCGGCGACCTGCGCCATGCGGCGCTGCGGCTCCGGCTGCTGCCGCTGGCGCGCGTGTTCGATCCGCTGCCCCGGCTGGTGCGCGACACCGCCCGCCGGCTGGACAAGACGGTCGAGCTGGTGCTGGAAGGCGCGGAGACGGAGGCCGACAAGGACATCCTCGACATGCTGAGCGAGCCGCTGCTGCATCTGGTGCGCAACGCGCTGGATCACGGCATCGAGACGCCGGAGCGTCGGGCCGCTACGGCCAAGCCGCCGGCCGGCACGTTGCGGGTCCGCGCCTTTCAGGACAAGGGCGGCGTGGTGGTGGAGGTGTCGGACGACGGCGCCGGCATCGACCCGGCGGCGATGCGCCGCGCCGCCGTCGCCAAGGGACTGCTTGAGCCGAACGCCGCCGCGGCGCTGAGCGACGCCGACGCGGTGCGGCTGGTCTTCGCCCCCGGTTTCAGCACCGCCGGCAGCGTGTCCGACCTGTCCGGCCGCGGGGTTGGCATGGATGCGGTGCGGGCGGCGGTGGAACGGGCCGGCGGCCGGGTGGAGATCGCGTCCACCCCCGGCAGCGGCACGCGGGTGCGGCTGGCGCTGCCCTTGACGCTCAGCATCACCCGCGTCGTGGTGGTGGAGGCGGCGGGATCGCTCTACGGCATCCCGGTGGCGCTGGTCGGCGGCGTCCAGCGGGTGCCGCGGGCCGAGATCCGCTCGGTGAAGCGGGCGGAAAGCGTCGTGCTGCGCGACCGGGTGGTGCCGCTGGTCCGCCTGCGCCGCCTGTTGGCCCAGCCCGACGACGAACAGGTGCGCGAGACGGTTTGCGTGGTGCTGGCCGAACTGGGCGACGGGCCGGTCGCGGTGGCGGTGGACGATGTCGGCGAGCGGGCCGACGTGGTGCTGCGCCCGATGACCGGGGTTTTGCGGGGCTTGCGCGGCTATGCCGGCACGGCGGTGCTGGGCGACGGCCGGCTGATCCTGGTGCTCGATTTGCGGGAGCTGTTGTGATGCCGATCCGCTATGACGCCGACCTTGCCCGTTTCGAGGCAGCCTGCACGGTGGAGGACGCCCTGCCGCTCGCCGAATGGCTGGAGGCGACCGCCGCGCCGCGGGTGGACCTGTCCGCCTGCACGGAGCTGCACACGGCGCTGCTGCAGTTGCTGATGGCGGCCAAGCCGATGGTGGCCGCCGGGCCGGAGGATGCGTTTCTGGCGCGCGTCATCCCTCTCCCTCCCACCGGTCCCTGAACACCAGATCCTCCAGCGGCAGGCGCTTGCGCCAGCCTTTGGTTTCCAGTTCCGGCGTCGACTCGAAATGGGTGACGTGGCCGAGGCAGAGATAGGCGATCGGCACGATCCGTTCCGGGATGCCGAGCGCATTCTTCAACGCCTCCTCGTGCAGGATGCTGACCCAGCCGACCCCCAGCCCTTCCGCCCTTGCGGCCAGCCACAAATTCTGCACGGCGCAGACGCAGCTGTAGAGGTCCATCGCCGGCATGTGGGTGCGGCCCAGCACCACCGGGCCGGAGCGCTCGCGGTCGCAGGTGATGCACAAATTCACCGGCGCCTCGCGGATGCCCTCCAGCTTCAGGCGGCTGTAGAGGCTGCGGCGTTCGCCCTCGAACATCGCAGCCGCTTCTTCAGTGGCGCGGGCGAAGTCGGCGTGGATGCGCGACTTCACGGTCGGATCGGTGATGACGATGAAGTTCCACGGCTGCATGAAGCCGACCGACGGCGCGTGATGGGCGGCCAGCAGGACACGGTTCAGCACGTCGTCCGGCACCGGGTCGGGCCGGAACTGCCCGCGCACGTCGCGGCGGGAGAAGATCGCCTTGTACAGCGCGTCGCGCTCCGCCGGGGTGAAATCCTCCTCCTCCATCGTCACCCCCGCGCGATCAGGTGGACGAAAGACCCCAGCGCCAGTCCGCGCCGGCTGCCCAGTGGCCCAAGGTCGCCGCCATCCGCCGCCGCCGCATGCAGCAGCGGTGCGTCGTCACCGCGCGACAGCGTCGAGGCATAGTGGAACTCGTGCCCCATCAGCGGAGTTCCTGCCGCACCCAACGGTCCGTCGGCCAGCAGGGACGCCCGGCGATAGCCCAGATGCAGCCGCCGCTTGGCGAAGGAGGTGCGCACCCCCAGCAGCCCGGTCATCGGGTGGGTGACGCCGTCGGCATCCTCCAGCGTCTCCCCCATCACCATGTAGCCGCCGCATTCGCCAAAGACCGGCACCCGCTCCGCCGCCGCACGCAGGCCGTCGCGGAAGATGTGGTTGGCGGCGAGGCGGCCGGCATGCAACTCCGGATAGCCGCCGGGCAGATAGACGGCGTCCGCATCCTCCGGCGGCGCCTCGTCCGCCAGGGGGGAGAAAAAGCGCAGCTCCGCGCCCGAAGCCTGCCAGCCGGCGGTCAGGTGCGGATAGACGAAGGTGAAGGCGGCGTCCCGCGCGATGGCGATCCGCTGGCCCAACGGCGGCAGGGCGGGGGCATCGCTTCCGCGCCCGGCCCGTGACGGCTTGGCCAGCGCGACGACGCGGTCGAGATCGACATGCTCGGCGACGAAGCGGCCGAGTGCGGCCAGCCGGTCGGCCAGCCCCTCCGTCTCGTCGGCCTGGACGAGGCCGAGATGACGCTCGGGCAGGCTGAGGTCCGGGGCACGGGGCAGGGCGCCCAGCAGGGGGATGCCCAGCGCCTCGATGGCGTTGCCGGCCAGCGCAGTGTGGCGGGGGCTGCCGACATTGTTCAGCACGACGCCGCCGATGGTCACGTCGTCCCGGTAGGTGGCGAAGCCCTTGACCAGGGCTGCGGCCGACTGCGACTGGCCCTTGGCGTTGACCACCAGCAGGACCGGCCAGCCGGTGCGTGCCGCGACCTCCCCCGTCGATCCGGTGCCGGTGGCGCCGACCCCGGCGACGCCATCGAACAGGCCCATCAGCGCTTCGCAGACCAGCAGATCGGCGCCCTCGGCGGCACGGGCGGCCAGCCCGTCCAGCAGGTCAGGTCCCATCGCCCAGGTGTCGAGGTTCACGCTCGGCCGGCCGGTGGCGGCGCGGTGGAAGGCCGGGTCGATATAGTCCGGCCCCGACTTCACCGCCCCAACCGCGACGCCGCGGGCGCGCAGCGCCGCCAGCAGACCCAGCGTCAGCGTCGTCTTGCCGGTGCCCGACGCCGGGGCGGCGATGATCAGGCCATTAGCCATTTTGCAGCGCCGTTTGGGTGGGAAGCCATTCCAGCGCCGGGCGCAGCCGCACCACCTCGCCGATCACGATGATGGCCGGTGGCTCCAGATCGCTGGCCGCCAGATCGGCGACGCAGCTGCCGAGGGATGTGACGAGGCTTTTCTGGTTGACGGTCGTCGCCTCCGTCACCACGCCGACGGGGGTGTCGGCGGACAGGCCGCCGGCCATCAACTCCGCCGCGATGGTCGGCAGCGCCTTCCAACCCATATAGAGGATCAGCGGCGCCTTGGTGGCGGCCAGCGCCCGCCAATCCGGCCCGCCGCCCAGCGAATGGCCGGTCGCCAGGATCACGGCTTGGTTGGTGTCGCGGTGGGTCGCCGGGATGCCGGCATAGGCCGGGCCGGCAATGCCGGAGGTGATGCCCGGCACGATGCGGAAGGGGATGCCCTCCGCCGCCAATGCCTGCGCCTCCTCGCCGCCGCGGCCGAAGACGAAGGGATCGCCGCCCTTCAGGCGCAAGACGCGGTGCCCCTCCTTGGCCAGTTCGATCAGGCGGTTGGTGATGTCGTCCTGATGGGCGGAGGGGCGGCCGCCGCGCTTTCCGGCGAACTCCAGCCTTGCCGACGGGCTGGCGAGCGCCATGATCCGTTCGCCGACCAGCGCATCATGGACGATGACGTCGGCTTGCCTTAGACCTTGCAGGGCCAGCAGGGTGAGCAGGCCGGGGTCGCCGGGGCCGGACCCGGCCAGCCAGACGCTGCCGGGGACAAAGGGGACCAGGACGCTTTCGGGAATGGACGACTCAAACGACATGAACGCGGACTCGGGGCTGGAAAGCGGAAAGACGGATGGCGGGGCCGAGGGCGGACCCAAGGGCGAAGACGGCATGCCGGAGCATGCTACACCCTTGCGCCGGGGCTGGACGACGGGAACCTGCGCCACCGCCGCGGCGCGGGCCGCGGCAGAGGCTCTGTTCGGCGGGGAGTTCCCCGATCCGGTGACCGTGACCCTGCCCGGCGGCCAGACTCCGGCCTTCGCCCTGGCGGTGACGGAGCGGGGGGAGGGGGCGGACGGCTCCCCGGGCGGACCCTGGACCATGGCCGGCGTGGTCAAGGATGCCGGCGACGATCCCGACGTGACCCATGGCGCGCTGGTGCGGGCGCGGGTGTGGCGCGGGGCGCCCGGCAGCGGCGTGACGTTCCGCGCCGGCGCCGGCGTCGGCACCGTGACCCTGCCCGGCCTGCCGCTGCCGGTCGGCGAGCCGGCGATCAACCCAGTGCCGCGCCGCATGATCGCGCAGGCGGTGGGGGAGGCGGCGGCCGACGCCGGCCAGCCGGCTGACGTGGTGGTCGAAGTCGGGGTGGATAATGGGGAGAAGCTCGCCAAGCGCACCATGAACGGGCGGCTCGGCATTCTCGGCGGGCTGTCGATCCTGGGGACGACTGGGATCGTCGTGCCCTATTCGTGCGCGGCCTGGATCGCGTCGATCCAGCGCGGCGTCGACGTGGCGCGTGCCGCCGGGCTGACCCATGTCGCGGCCTGCACCGGCGATCTGTCGGAAAAGGCGGTGGTCGCGCGCTATGGCCTGTGCGAACAGGCGCTGATCGACATGGGCGATTTCGTCGGCGGCACTCTGAAGTACCTGCGCCGACACCCCGTCCCGCGCCTGACCCTGTGCGGCGGCTTCGCCAAGTTCGGCAAGCTGGCCCGCGGCTTGATGGATCTGCACAGCAAGCGCAACAGTGTCGATTTCGACTGGCTGGCGGAACGGCTGGCGGACCTCGGTGCCGGGCCGGACCTGATCACGCAGGCGCGCGGTGCCAACACGGCGGCGCAGGTGCTGGGCATTGCCGATGCCGCCGGCCTGCGGCTGGCCGATCATGTGGCCGAGCTGGCCCGCCGCGCCGCGCAGGATGTGCTGGAGGATGCGCCGGTCGCCGTCGAGGTGCTGGTCACCGACCGCCAGGGGCGCATCGTGGGAGAGGCTCACTCTCCCGACTCCTGCCCCAGCCCCCGATAACGTCGCACATGGCTGCCGTCATAGAGGGCGCTGCAGCGGAACTCCTCATGGCCCAGCGCCGGGCCGACCAGGATCAGCGCGGTGCGCTCCATCGGTGAGGCCGCGACCTGCGCCGCGATGTCGGCCAGCGTACCGCGCAGAACCCGCTCGTCTGGCCATGTCGCGCGGTAGACCACCGCCGCCGGGCAGTCGGCACCGTAGAGCGGGGTCAGCCGCTCCACCACCCGGTCGATGACGTGGATCGACAGGTGGATCGCCAGCGTGGCGCCCGACGCTCCCAGCACCTCCAGCGTTTCATTGGCCGGCATGGCCGAGGCGCGCCCCTCGGTGCGGGTCAGGATCAGCGTCTGGCTGACCTCCGGCAGGGTCAGCTCCCGCCCCAGCGCGGCCGACGCGGCGGCGAAGGCCGGCACGCCGGGGGTGATGGTGTAGGGGATGTCCAACTCCCGCAGCGCGCGGGTCTGCTCGCCCAGCGCGCTGTAGACCGACAGGTCGCCGGAATGCAGCCGGGCCACGTCATGGCCGGCGGCGTGGGCGGCCTGGAACTCGGCGACGATCTCCTCCAGCGTCAGCGGGGCGGTGTCGATGATCCGCGCATCGGCGGGCGCGTGGGCGATGATCTCCTTCGGGACCAGCGAGCCGGCATAGAGGCAGACCGGGCAGCGTGCGATCAGGTCACGGCCGCGCAGGGTCAGCAGGTCGGGAGCGCCCGGTCCGGCACCGATGAAATGGACGGTCATGAACGGGTCTCCAATAGGGCGACGGCAGGCAAAGCGAGCGCCACGGTGGCGCGGGGGGTGGACCGGCGCGGCAGCAGCAGGCGCGAACCCGGCCCGGCGGCGGCCAGCGCCGCGGCCTCCGCGACCGAGGCCAGCCCGACGGCGGCCAGCACGGTGGCGGAGCGGGTGTGGACGCGGTCCTGCGCGGCCAGCATCGCATCCTCATCGATGAAGCGCAGCGGCAGGCCGAGCGCGCGGGCGGCCTCCGCCAATCCGGCCTCGTCGGCCTTCATCGCCGGGGCGGCCAAGGCCGCCAGCTGGCGCGCGGCATCGGGCAGGGCCGCTTCGTCGAAGGCGGCGGCGACCAAGTTAGTAATCTCCTCCCAGCCGCAGCCGCGGCGGCAGCCCATCCCGACGAAGACCGGGCCGAACAGCAGGGACTCCGACGTCAGGCGGTCCATGTGCCCTCCGCATACGGCTTTTCCGCCCGCCACAGCGTGACCGGCATGGCGGCGCGCCAGCCACGGAAGCCGCCGACCGCCGAGGCGCGCGCCACCGCGATCTGGGTCAGCTCGCCGCCCAGCCGCTTGTGCGCGTCGATCAGCACCGCCTCGCTCTCCAGCGTCACCGCATTGGCGGCGATCCGCCCGCCGGGAGGCAGGGCGTCCCAGCAGGCCGCCAGCACGCCGTCTGCGGTCAGCCCGCCGCCGATGAAGATGGCGTCCGGCCGCTCCAGCCCGTCCAGCGCCGCCGGGGCCTTGCCCCGCGCCAGTTGCAGGCCCGGAACGCCGAGGTTGGCGGCGTTGGCGAGGACGCGGGCGATGCGCTCCGGGTGGTGTTCGACGGCGATGGTGCGGTTGGCGGGGTCGCGCAGCATCCATTCGATGCCGACGGAGCTCGATCCGGCACCGACATCCCACAGCAGTTCGCCCCGGCGCGGCGCCAGGAAGGACAGGGTGACGGCGCGCACCTCGCGCTTGGTGATCTGGCCGTCATGCTCGAACCAGTCGTCGGGCAGGCCGGGGGTCAGCGGCAGAACACGGGCGCCGGGGGTGGCGACGCAGTCCAGCGCGATGGTGTTGAGGTTGGCGACCCGCTCTGCGCTCCAGGCATCGGCGGTGGCCTCCAGCCGGGCCTCGCGCGGGCCGCCCATCGCCTCCAGCACGGTCAGGCGCGAGGCGCCGAAACCACGGGCGCGCAGCAGGGCGGCGAGCTTCGCCGGAGTCGTTCCGTCCCAGGAAAGAAGCAGCAGCTTGGTGTTCGGTTGCAGATGCGGAACGACCTGCTCAAGCGGCCGGCCGTGAACGGTCAGGCAGCGGCAGTCCTGCAAGGCCCAGCCCAGCCGGGAGGCGGCGAGGCTGAAGGCGGAGGCAGCCGGAATCACCGTCGTTTCCGCAGCCGGAATGAGCCGCGACAGCGTGGCGCCCACCCCGTACCAGGAGGGATCGCCGCTCGCCAGCACACAGACCCGCTGGCCGCGCCGGGCGAGCAGGCCGGGGAAGGCATCGGTCATCGGCGACGGCCAGGGCAGCCGTTCCTGTCCGGCAACGACCGGCACGAGATCGAGGTGGCGGTTGCCGCCATAGAGGATGGCCGCGCTTTCCACCGCCGCGCGGGCGGCGGGCGACAAACCGTCCCAGCCATCCTCACCGATGCCGACGATGCTGAGCCAGCGGGCCGTTCCCATGCTATCCATGGCGCCGATCCTGACGGGTGGGGAGGGGGAGATGGTCAAGGCGCTGATGGTCAAAGCACTGATCCTGGGCGGCACGACGGAGGCGACGGCCTTGGCCAAGCGGCTGGCCGGCCATCCGCGCATCGACGCCCGCGTGTCGCTGGCCGGCCGGACGAAGAACCCGGTGCTGCCGCCGCTGCCGACCCGCATCGGCGGCTTCGGCGGGGTGGAGGGCTTGGCCAATTACCTGCACGCCGAGGGCATCGAGGCGGTGATCGACGCGACGCATCCCTTCGCGGACCAGATCTCCGCCAATGCCGCCGCGGCCTGCACGCGGGTCGGTGTGCCTCTGCGTGTGCTGACCCGGCCGGCCTGGGTGGCCGGGCCGGGCGACTGCTGGATCGGCGTGCCGGATATGGCGGCCGCGGTGCTGGCGCTGCGCGATCTGGGCGATAGCGTGTTCCTGACCATCGGCCGGCAGGAGGTCGCAGCCTTCGAAGCGATGCCGGACAAGCGCTACCTGATCCGTGCCGTCGATCCGCCGGAGCCGATGCCGGCCCTGCCGCGCATGAGTCTGATCCTCGACCGTGGGCCGTTCACCGTGGAAGGCGAACTGGCGCTGATGCGCGGGGAGCGGATTGAGGTGGTGGTGAGCAAGAACAGCGGCGGCCGGGCCACCGACGCGAAGCTGGAGGCCGCGCGCGCGCTGGGCCTGCCGGTGGTGATGGTGGAGCGGCCGGCCGGCAACGGCGTGGCGGAGCTGCACGACGTGGATGCTGCGGTGAGGTGGCTGGAGGGGGTGGGCTGAGGTTTTTGCCCCCTCGACCTTTGCCCCCTCCCTAACCCTCCCCCGCTTTGCGGGAGAGGGGACTGCCGCTGCTTCGCGATTGAATCCACGCCGCCAAGCGTCCTGCCCCCTCTCCCGCGAAGCGGGGGAGGGATGGGGAGGGGGCAACGCGGCCCGCACTGCCGTCACACCCATCCTCACCCCCGATAATGCCGGGGTGTGTAAACCCAGCGCCCGCCATCCGCCCGTGCCACGAACCGCGTGTGCGAGGCGCCGATGATGACCAGCGTGCGCATATCCGCCTGCTCCGCCCGCACCTCGCCAAGCGTGGTCACCGTCAATTCCTCATCATGGCGGCCGACGGCGCGGCCCAGCACGATGGGCGTCTCAGGCGCGCGGATGTCGCGCAGGGCGTCGAAGGCGGCGCCCAGCTGCCAGGGTCGGGCGCGGGAGATCGGGTTGTAAAGCGCGATGACGAAATCCGCCTCCGCCGCCAGACGCAGGCGCTTCAGCACCACCTCCCACGGCTTCAGATTGTCGGACAACGAAATGGCGCAGAAATCATGCCCCAGCGGCGCCCCGGCCCGCGCGGCTGCCGCCTGCATGGCCGAAACGCCGGGATCGACCGAGAGATGCACCGCATGCCACGCCTCTGGGGCGGCCGGATCGTCCAGCGCCTCGAAGATCGCGGCGGCCATGGCGAAGATGCCGGGATCGCCGCCCGACACCACCGCCACCCGCCGGCCCTGCGCCGCCAGATCCAGCGCGAAGCGGGCGCGATCCAGCTCCACCCGGTTGTCGGAGGCGTGGCGCACCTGATTTCCCGGCGGCACACGCTCGACATAGGGGAAATAGCCGACGAGGTCGGTCGCCTCGGCCAGATCGCGCCGCGCCTCCGGCGTCAGCCAATCTTCGGGGCCCGGCCCCAATCCCACCACTTTAAGCCAGCCGCTCATCCGCGCTTGCCCTCGCCAGGAATGACGATCTGGGAGAAGTAGGGGGCGGTGTCCGGCGCCTCCAGGAAGGGCATGAAGCGCTGTTCGTCCATGCTGGCGCGCTCCACGTACCACGCCCGCTCGGCCAGCCCGGCGGCGGCGATGGCGCGGCGGACCTTGGGCAGGTTCTGGCCCAGCTTCATCACCACGCAGGCATCGGCGGCGGTCAGGGCGCGGACCAGCGACTCCTCGTCCAGCGTGCCGGGGATCACCGACAGCACGTCGTCGCGCAGCATCAGCGGGCGCGGCAGCAGCGAAGCGCTGCAGACCATACTGGTGACGCCGGGGATCACCTCCGTCGCGAAACGGCCGGACAGCCGCAGGAACAGATGCATGAAGGAGCCGTAGAAGAACGGATCCCCCTCGTTCAGCGCGGCGACGGAGCGGCCGGCGGCAAGATGCTCCGCGATGCGCTCGGCTGACTCGTCGAAGAAGGCCTCGATCTGGCGGCCATAGTCCGGATGGGTCGGCGGCAGTTCCACCGTCACCGGATAGACCATCGGCAGCTCGATCTGGTCGGGCTTGATGGCCTGATCGGCGATGCGGCGGGCTTGGCCACGGGTGCCACGCTTGCAGAAATAGGCGACGACCGGGCAGGCGCCGATGGTGCGCACCGCCTTCAGCGTCATCAACTCCGGATCGCCGGGGCCGACGCCGACGCCGAACAGAGTGCCGGGGGTGGGGGAGGTCTCGCTGCTCATTCCACGTCGCTCGCCAAGGCGTTGACGGCGGCGGCGGCCATGGCGCTGCCGCCGCGCCGACCGCGGATCGCCAGATAAGGGACACCGAAGGGGTTCTCGGCCAACGCCTCCTTGCTTTCCATCGCGCCGACGAAGCCGACCGGGAAGCCCAGGATCGCCGCCGGCTTGGGCGCGCCGGCCGCCAGCAGTTCCAGCAGGTAGAACAGCGCGGTCGGCGCGTTGCCGATGGCGACCACCGATCCGCCCAGCCGGTCGCCCCACAGGTCCAGCGCTGCGGCCGAGCGGGTGTTGCCGATGGTTCTGGCCAGATCGGGCACGGCGGGATCGCGCAGGGTGCAGACCACCGCGTTATCGGCCGGCAGGCGGGCGCGGGTCACGCCATGGGCGACCATCTCGCTGTCGCAGAGGATCGGCGCGCCGGAGCGCAGGGCGGCACGGGCGGCGCCGCCGACATCGGCGGAGAACAGCAGATCCTGGGCCGCATCAACCATGCCGCAGGCGTGGATGACTCGCACCGCCACCGGCTTCAGGTCGTCCGGGATGGCGGACAGGTCGGCCTCCGCCCGGATGGTGGCGAAGGACTGGCGGTAGATGGCCGCTCCGTCGCGGATGTAGTCGTAGAGCGGCTCAGGCACCGGTGGACTCCTCGGTCAACAGATCCGCGACGCGGGCCACGGCGTCGGCGGGGGACAGGCCGGTGTGCCCCTGCATATGTCGGGACTCGTCACCGGGTTTGGCGTTCAGGGCGACGTCATACACGCCGTCGCGGGCGGTCAGGGTGACATCGGCGATGGCGGGATGGGCGCAGCCCTTGGCGCAGCCCGACACATGCACCATTCGGACATGGTCCAGCAAGGGGCCTGCGCGCTCGGCGATGGCAAGAGCCGTCGCATAGGTATCGGTGGTGCCGACATCGCAGCCGCCCGCCCCGCTGCAGGCGGTCAGCTTCAGCCGGCGGTCGGCGTGGGAGAGGATGGCGCCGTAGCCGTGGGCGACGGTTTCGGCGTCCGGGGAGGGAGCGACAAGGATCAGGGCGCGCCAGGGGGTGATCCGGATTTCGGCGCAGGCGGAGGCGAGGGCCGCGAGGGTGGCACAGGTGAGGCGGCCGAAGGGGAAGGCGACGACTTTCCCGGCAATGGATCCCTTCTCCCCCCCGGGGAGAAGGTTAGGATGAGGGGGTTCGGCAGAGCCGAAGACATCCATGAGATGCGTCCCCCTCACCTTGATCCTCTCCCCGGGGGGGAGAGGAGAAATCGAGGCGGAGAGGCGCTTTCCTATCCCTTCAGTGCCGATTGCCGCGACCAACCCCGCCATGCGGCGCGGCGGCTCCGGCAGCGAAGCGCGCAGGTTCAGGAAGGCGCAGCCCAGCGCCAACGCCACGTCCGCCACTTCCTCCACTTGGCAAAGCCCCAGCGGCGCGGCCTTCGCCAGCGTGCCGCCCAAGGATACCCGGAACCGTTCCGCGTCCACCGCGTCGAAGCGTACGTCCGTGCTGCTGTCCGCCAGATGGCCGATCCCGCCGCCACAGACCAGCCAGCCGAATTTCGGCGGTAGGCCGTGCAGAGCCGTGTCCTCCGCCAGCCGTGCGTCGAGCGTACGCACCACCGCCCGTACGTCCATCAGCGCCGCAGGGTCCAGCCCGGCAGTGGGGGAGCACAGCACATTGCGCACCGCCTCGCTCGCTGCATCGCTGGAGACGTAGCCCATCCCGCGCAGGGCCTCGGTCACCGGCTCCAGTCCGTCGTCGGCGATGCCGCGGAGCTGCAGGTTGCCGCGCTGGCTGAGGTCGATCAGACCGTTGCCGTAACGATCACCCAAATCCGCGATGCGGCGGGCATGCTCGGCGGGCAGCATGCCGGCGGGGACGCGGACGCGCAGCAGAAACCCGTCGCCGACCCGCATCGGCGCCAGCACGCCGGGGCAGGTGCCGCGGCGTCTGGGCTGGTTGGCGACAGGGTTGGTCATGCGGCGGTCTCCCGGAGGCGCCGCAGATCCTCCGCGGTGGAATTGCGGCGGGGATGCCACAGGCCGCGGTCCAGCGCCTCGCTCATGCGCGCCAGAATGTGCCGGGCGGCGGCAGGATTGGCATGCGACAGGAAGTCCCATACCTCCGCATCCTCGACGTACGCGTCATACAGCTGGTCGAAATGGGCAGGACGTACGGCATCGGTGGTGGCGGCGAAGGCGAACAGCGTGTCGACGCCGGCCGCCAGCTCCGCCGCCCCGCGATAGCCATGACGCATCATGCCCTGGATCCAGCGCGGGTTGGCGGCCCGGCCGCGCAGGGTGCGGGCGATCTCCTCCGCCAGCGTGCGGACGGCGAGCTTTTCCGGATCGGCGCTGTCGAGATGATAGAGCGCCGGTTCGGAGTCCTCCAGCGCGGCGGCGGCGGCGAAACCGCCCTCGAATTGCATGAAGCCGTCGGTGGACAGCACGTCATGCTCGCGTTGGTCCTGGTGGTGGACAAGCGCGTCGGCGCCACCGACCCGGCGGCGGAACAGGGCGGGCAGCGGCACGCCCTCCAGCCCGGCGCCATAGGCGTGGCAGCCGCCCTCCAGATAGGCGGCGCCGAAATCGGCCCGTGCCGTCCAGTCGCCGCGCGCGATCATGCCGGACAACGCCGTGCCGTAGATTCCGGGCGCGGCGCCGAAGATGCGGGCGGTGGCCCAGCGGCGGGCATCTTCCGCAGCGGTGCCGGATGCTGCGAGGCGCTGTTCCTCGGCCCGTGCGGTGGCGGCCAGCGGGTTGGTATCGTCAGGTTCATCCAGCCCGGCGACGGCGCGCACCGCCTGGTCGAACAGGGCGATCTGCTGCGGGAAGACGTCGCGGAACAGGCCGGAAATGCGCAGCGTCACATCCACCCGCGGCCGGCCGAGCACGCCGGCCGGCATGATCTCGTACCCCGTGACGCGGCCGGAGCCGTTCTCCCAGATCGGCCGGACGCCCAGCAGGGCCAGCGCCTGGGCCAGTTCGTCGCCGCCGGTGCGCATGGCCGGGGTACCCCAGCAATCCACCACCAGCCGGCGCGGCCAGTCGCCATGGTCCTGAAGATAGCGGGTGATCAGCGCGTCCGCCGCCTGCCAGCCGAGAGTCCAGGCGGTCGGTGTCGGCACCCCGCGCGGGTCGAGCGCATAGAGGTTGCGGCCGGTCGGCAGCGTGTCCGCCCGCCCGCGCGCCGGCGAGCCGCCGGGACCGGGGCAGACGAAACGCCCGTCCAGCCCGTCGAGCAGTGCCCGCATCTCGGCCTCGCCGCAGGCATCGATGGCGGTGGCGACGGCAAGCGGCTCGGCGGTGCGGGCGACGGCGGCGGTCAGGCGGTCGCGACGCTCGCCGGTCGGGCTTTGGCCGAAAACATGCAGGCCGTCGCGGATCTGCAGCTCCTTGATGTCGCAGAGATGAGCATCGAGCCGCGACAGGATGGCGTCGGGATCGTCGTCGGGGCGCAGATTGCAGTCGGCGGCGACACCGGATTTCCAGGCGAGGTCGAGGATCGTCTCGCGCAGCATGCCCAGCCGCCGCGGATCCAGCCCGGTCGCCTGCGAATATTCATCGATAGCGGTTTCCAGCGCGGCGAGGTCGCCATACAGGCCGGATTCGACGGGCGGCGGGGTCAGGTGGCCGATCAGAACGGCGCCCAGGCGGCGGCGAGCCTGCACGCCCTCGCCGGGATTGTTGACGATGAAGGGATAGAGGGTCGGCAGGGCGCCGCCGACGATCTCCGGCCAGCAATCGACCGACAGTGCCACCGCCTTGCCCGGCAGCCATTCCAGCGTGCCGTGGGCGCCGACCTGCACCAGGGCATGGATGCCGACGACACGGCGCAGCCACAGATGGAAGGCGAAATAGCCGTGGCTGGGGGGCGTATCGGGATCGTGGTGCTGGGCGGTGGTCAGGGCACCGTGGCCGCGGCTGGGCTGCACCGCCACCACGGCGTTGCCGCAGGGCAGGACGCGGAAGGCGAAGGCGCCGTCGCGGCAGGCGGGATCGGCGGCGGGTTCGCCCCAAGTCTCGGCGATGCGGGCACGCAACTCCGGCGGGGCGAGGCGCTCGTACTCGGCCAGCGACAGGGTCGAGGTGGGCGTGGCGGTGAGGGTTGCCATCAACTCCGCGCCGCTGTCTGGAATCGCGGACAGGCCATAGCCCTCGGCGGACAGGTGGTGGAGCATCGCCACGGTGCTGGCCGGACTGTCGAGGCCCACCGCATGGCCGATGCCGCCGCCAGGACCGGGATAGTCGGACAGCACCAGCGCCAAGCGGCGCTCCGCCCGCGGGGTGCGGGACAGGCGGACCCAGCTTGCCGCGAGGTCGGCGGTGAAGGCCACCCGGTCAGGGATCGGGCGCAGGGCGGGAGCGGCGAATTGCAGGTCGGGATCGGGATCCCCCGCCGTCTTGAAGGCGATGGCGCGGGCGATGATGCGGCCGTCCATCTCCGGCAGCACGACGTTCATGGCAAGATCGGACGGCCCCAGCCCGCGCGTGGAGGCCTGCCAGCCGGCTTCCGGCGTGGTGGAGAGGATGGCTTGCAGGACCGGGTTACCGTTGGCCTCCAGGGGCGAGCCGTCGTCGCGCGCTGCGGAGAAGGCGGTGGTGTTGACGACCACGGCGGCGTTCTGGGCGGTCAGGCTGGCGCGCATCCAGGCGGCGCAGTCCGGCTCTTTCAGGCTGGCGACGAACAGCGGGCGGGGGCTGAGGCCGCGCTCGGCCAAGGCCTCGCACAGCGCATGGACCGGGGCGAGGTCGCCAGCCAGCAGGTGGGAACGGTAGAAGACCACCGCGGCCACGGGGGCGTTGGCGGGGGCTGCGCCGGTCCAGCCGTCATAGGCGCCGAAGCGCGGGACCGGGGCGGGGTCGTCATGGGGCAGGGGCTTGCCGGCCAGCGTCGCGGCGTAGGCCAGCAGATTGGCCATGTTGGCCGGACCGCCCTCGGTGAAGTAGCGCCACAGGCGGTCGGCGGATTCAGGCGGTACGGTGCCGTAGGCGGTGAGGTTCGGGTCGGGCTGCGCCTCGCCGGGCAGAACGGCCAGCGGGATGTTGCGCTCGCGGCAGAGGGCGGCGAGGCGGTCGAGGCCGTAGCGCCAATAGCCGCTGCCGCCGAGCAGGCGCAGGACCACCAGTTTCGCCTTGGCAACGATGGTGTCGGCGTAGAGATCGACCGACAGGGGATGGCCGAGCCGGTTGAGGTTGGCGAGGCGGAGGCTGGGCAGCCGCTCGCGTGCCGAGCGCCACGCGGTGGCGAGCGCGGTCAGGTCGCTGTCGGAAAAGGACAGCATGACGAGGTCGGCCGGCGTCTGCCCCAGATCTTCCGCCTGGGGGCCGGCGTCCAGTTCGTCCTGGCGGGCGGCGAGCAGGTGCATGGTTTGACATCCAGGGGCGTTGGCCCCCTCCCTCCCACGGCTACGCCGCGGGTCCCTCCCTCCCCCGCTCTCAGCGGACCTTCGGTCCGCCTGTCGCGTCAGCACAAAGCGGAGCTTTGTGCGAGAGCTTCGCGGGAGAGGGGAAGATTTGCTAAGCGGCGGGAGTTCCCTCTCCCACCGTAGGTGGGGGAGGGTTAGGGAGGGGGCAAACGCCGCGATACCCTAACCCTTACCCAACAACCGCCCTAATCACCGCATCGCGGTCCAGCCCGGTCTCGCCGATCACCACCAGACGGCTGCGGCGCTCCTCGCCGGGCTTCCACAGGCGGTCATAGTGGGTCTGGATGCGGGTGCCGACGCCCTGGACCAGCAGGCGCATCGGCTTGCCGGGCACGTCGATGAAGCCCTTCAGGCGCAAAACACCATGGAGGCCGGCGACCTGTTCCAGCGTCATCGCCAGACGGGCGGGGTCGGGCTGCGACGGCAGTTCCACCACGAAGCTGGTGAAGTCGTCGTGGTCGTGACCCTCTTCGTCGTCATGGTGGCTGGGACGGTTGGCGAGGTCGTCCTCCACCGCCGCACCGACGCCGAGCAGGACCAGCGGATCGACGGCGCCCTGCGACGCGCGGACCAGCTTGGCGTCGCGGCCGACCGTGTGGTTGAGGGCGCCGCGGATCAGTTCCTCGACACGCGCGAGGTCGCCGGCGGCGACCAGATCGGTCTTGTTGACGACGATCAGGTCGGCGCAGAGCAGTTGGTCCTCGAACACCTCTTCGATCGGTGTCTCGTGATCGACGGTGCCGGCGGCGTCGCGCTGGGCCTCCAGCGCCGCGGGATCGGGAGCGAAACGGCCCTCCGCCGCGGCGGCCGCGTCGACCACGGCGATGACGCCGTCGACCGTGACCCGCGTCTTGATCGCTGGCCAGTGGAAGGCCTGGACCAGCGGCTTCGGCAGGGCGAGGCCGCTGGTTTCGATCACGATGTGCTCGGGCGGTTCCGGCCGGGCCAGCAACTTCTCGATGGCCGGAACGAAGTCGTCGGCGACGGTGCAGCACAGGCAGCCGTTCGCCAGCTCGATCACGTCGTCTTCGGTGCAGGTCGGGTTGCCGCAGGCGCGCAGGATGTCGCCGTCGATGCCGACATCGCCGAACTCGTTGATGATCAGCGCCAGCCGGCGACCCTCGGCCTTCTCCAGCAGGCCACGGATCAGCGTGGTCTTGCCGGCGCCGAGGAAGCCGGTGATGACGGTCGCCGGGACTTTTCCGGCGGCCGTTTTCGCAAGTGCGGACATGGGATTGTTTCCTTAACGCGCGCCGGGTTGGATCCGCAGGGCCGGGCGGGACTCGGTCTCGCGGACCAGACCGCTCATCAGCCAGCCGCAGGTGGCACCTAGGATCGCCCAGAACAGGGCGGCCCCGCCGAGAGAGGCGGTGACGAAGCGGGCGGCCAGTTCCGGCGGAACCGCACCTTCGGCGCTTTCCGGATGGGGGGCGCCGATCAGATGGGGCAGGGCGGCAGCCAGGATGGCGGCGGCGATGACCAGACGGTTGCGGGCGAAGGCGAGCGCGGCCATGCCGACGCCGGCCCCGGCGGCGGCGGACAGCCACCAGAGCTGGCGCAGTTCAAGCTCTGCCCCGGCCATGCCCGGCAGTTCCGGTGCCAAGCCGAAGGAGGGCGCCAGCGAGACGGCGACGAAGCCGCCCATGCCCCACACCAGCCCGCGCCGCGCATCGACCGGCCGGCCGGCCAGCAGGATCGCGGCACCCAGCAGCAGCGCATAGGCGACGCCGGTCAGCAGGTTGGCGACGATGGTCAGGCCGATGCGCTGCATCGCCTCGTCCAGCGTGGTCGGCACGCCTTCGCCGATCTCGCGCACGGGGCCGTGCTGGTGCGTCGGCGCAGGCGCGCCGGCAGGCGCCGCCGAGGTTGCGGGAGGTGGGGTGACCACCTCATACTTTTCGGCTTCGAGGATCAGCGGGACGGTCGTCGCTTGCTGAACGACGGACGCGGCCGTGCCGGAGAGCACGCCCGCGACCAGGGCGGCTGTGAACAGCCGCCGGATCAGATCCATGACCCGCTGCTTAGTGGCAGGGGAACGCGAAGGAGTGACGGGCATCGTGGGCCGCGTCGTGGATCTGCTGCGGCTGGGCGAAGCCGACGCCGTACAGCAGGAAGCTGCCGAGCAGGATCGCGGCAAAGGCGGCGACCGCGGTCTGGGCGGCGCTGCGGGTCGCGGAGCCGGCGGCGGTATCAATCGAACGGGTGGTCATCGAAGACATCCTTGCTCTCCCGCCACACCCGGCGGGGTTGGGAAAGGTTTGGTACGTCCGTCGGCAGGTTTCCTGGCTCGCGGGTCGCCGCATCGCCGTCCGCCTTCCCGGCCCTTTGAAGGCCAGTGGCATGATGGACGGGATGCTCGCCGTTTACAGTTGCGGGGGCAGCCGCGGCATTGGCGCTTCCAAAGAAGCTCCGCACCGCATTCCCTATTATCCCCGCCGCCCGTCAGGACGGGCAGGGCACCGTCGGACGGTCACCATCGCAGTGCCGCGTGCGTTTGGCAAGCCCACAATAAGGCGTCTGCTGCACAGACGGTCTTGCATGCCGACATTTTGGATGCTGTCATGTTTGGTGGACAGAGTGTCCGGAAATCCGACACTTTCCGGTGCTAAGGTGAGCCAGTGGATGGAGGGTGCTGCAGCAAAACCGGCGGAGAAACAACGGGGCCGACGGCCCGACCGAAGCGAACCCGGCCGTGGCACGCTTTGTGCGTACAACAATCGGTGAAACGTCCCGCCGCATGGCGGCCCCGGCATGCGTTGTCGGAAATAAGCCCTGGGCTTGGAGCCCGGACATAAGGACGAATGGGAGGAGAATTCGCGACCGATGAACGCCGCACCGAACGACGACATCATCCTGGAAGCGCGCAACCTGACGAAGGAGTTCAAGGGGTTCGTGGCGGTGAAGGAGGTGAACCTGCAGGTTCGCCGCGGCACCATCCACGCGCTGATCGGCCCGAACGGCGCCGGCAAGAGCACGGTGTTCA
>NZ_LGQY01000102.1:0-25932 GCF_003116065.1 Azospirillum sp. TSO5
CTGCTGATGCTGCAGACCCGGCAGCAGCTGGGCACCATCGCCCTCTCGCTGGCCAACCAGTCGCAGCAGTCGATCCTGCGTCTGTTCTGATCCGGAACGGCAGCCAGCCACACGAAAAGGGGCGCCCCCGCCGGGGCGCCCCTTTTCGTTTCCGGGCTTTCCGAACGAGCCCTTTCAATACCATTTGGGCGCCGGTCAGCGCCGCCGCAGGGCATCCCCGATCAGCGCCCGGGCGTCGGCGGCCAGCGCGGCCCGGCCTTCGCCCCGCGTGTACATCATGTGGCCGCCGGGATGCACCGTCACCGAAACCCGGCCGCGTTCTCCCTCCGGCAGTTCCAGCCGGGACGCAACCCAGCGCGACGCCATGTAGGGCGTGATCAGGTCGGTGCGGCCATGGGCGATCAGCACCCGCAGCGCCGGCTGCAGGGTCAATGCCGTCTGCAGCGCGTCCACGGCGCTCGGCACCGTCATGCGCGGCCAGTCCCAGTTCCGGTTCACCCGGTCGCTGAGCAGCCGGTAAGGCTCGTCCGTCCGCACCCCGAGCGTATCATGGACATAGGCGGCGAAGGCCGTGGTGTAGGTCGGGATCGTGCCCTTCAGGAAGGGATCGAACGGCACGCGCGGCGCTCCCGGATCGGGGTCGGGCGCGGTGAAGGTGCCGTCATAGATGCTGAGGATCCGTTCCCGGTCGCGCAGAAGCTCGCGCGTGAAGACGCCCATCGGAACGCGCCCGCGCTGGCGCCGCACGGTTTCCACCGGCAGGCCGGTGATGCGCGCCACCTCGGCGAAGAGGTCCTTTTCCGCGTCGAGCCGGCCGTAATCGAGCCGGGCCAGCCCGGTCAGGTAAGGGCCGAGCGCGAAGCGTTCCGCCGTTTCGGCCGCCTGTTCCGGCGTGCCGGCCGTGCGCCCCAGCGCCGCGGCGGAGGCGGCCATCGACGGCAGCTTCAGGGCCGGGCCGAGGATGCCGTCCTCGTCGATGGCGGCGAAATCGACGACCGGCGAGACCAGGATCAGGCCGTTGACCGCAAGCCCGACCCGCTCGATCAGCTCGTCCGCCATCTTGGCGATGCGGAAGCCGCCATAGCTTTCTCCCGCCAGGAAGGTCGGCGACGACCAGCGGCCATTGCGGGTCAGCCACAGCCGGACGATCTCGGCCATCGACCGCGCATCGCCCTCCACCGACCAGAAGCGCTTCTCATCCTCGTCGGGCTTCAGCGCGCGGCTGTAGCCGGTGCCGACCGGATCGATGAAGACCAGATCGGTGAATGCCAGCCAGCTGTCGGGATTGTCGACCAGCGGCGCCGGCGGCCGCGGCAGGGTTCCGTCCGGCCCGAAGGCGACGACCTTCGGACCGACGGCGCCCAGATGCATATAGGCCGATGCCGCCCCCGGCCCGCCGTTGAAGACGAAGGTAACCGGACGCGGACCGTCGGAGGGGTCCTTCGGTTCGGCGGTGTAGGACACCGTGAAGATGCGCGCCGCCAGTTCCTCCTTCACGCCGTCGCGAAGCGGCAGGAATTCGGCCGTCGCGCTATAGGCCAGCGCCCCGCCCGGCAGCGGCAGGCTGTGCCGGGTGACGCTGCGCTGGGGGTCGAAACCCTGGAGGCTGTCGGCTTTGCGGTCTTCGGAATTACGGCCCTCCGATTTGTGTTCGTCCGGCTTTGCCGCATCCGCCTTTCCCGTCTCGGTCGTGCCGCCTTCCGGCCGGTCCGCCGCAGCGGCGGAACCGGGGACCAGCGGCGGCATCAGCAGGGCCGGGAGCAGGGCCATCGCCAACAGACGTGACAGGCTGCGGGAGCGGGAAGGCGCGGACAGGAGCGGCATCTGGGAATCCAAGACAGTTTCTACGGGGCGGTCTCCAGCCACCGCATATTGCGGTCCCGCCCGCGATCCGCAACCGGCCCACAGTCCGGTGCCATTTTTAGGACATGTTTTTTCCGGCGACGGCGCGGCGTCGGGCTTGCCGGTTGCGCTGCGCGACACATACTGACTAACCCGAAAAGGTAACATCTTCCGGGTTAGAGTTCTTCCACCGCCCACCCGGGCCAACTTTGACGGGATCCCGCCGACATGCTCCTTCCACGGCATGCCACCATACGCGCACGGCTGTTCCTCGGCTTCGGCGCGGTGCTTGTGCTTCTGATCAGCCTGACCGTCATCGGGGTCCGCGAGGTGCGGAAGATCGATGCCGATCTCACCCGGATCAACGACGTGAACAGCGTCAAACAGCGCTATGCCATCAATTTCCGCGGCAGCGTGCATGACCGCGCGATCGCGCTCCGCGACGTGGTGCTGACCAGCGATGCGACGACCCTGTCCGCCGTCCTGGCCGACATCGACCGGTTGGCCAGCTTCTATGACCAGGCGGCCAAGCCGCTCGACGCCATGTTCGCGACCATGACCGACATCGAGCCGGAAGAGCGGGCGATGCTCGCCGGCATCAAGGAGATCGAGGCGAAGACCCTGCCGGCGATCAAGGCTGTCACCGCCGCGCGCAAGGCAGGTGACATGGCCGGTGCGCAGAAGGCCCTGATGCAGGACGCCCGTCCCGCCTTCACCGAATGGCTGAAGCGCATCAACGCCTTCATCGACCTGCAGGAGCACAAGAACCAGCAGATCGCCGACCGCGCCCGCACGGTCGCCAGCGGTTTCCAGACGCTGATGCTGTCGCTGTGCGCCGCCGCCCTGTTGCTGTCCGGTGCCTTCGGCCTGTGGACGGTGGCGGCCCTGCGCCCGCTGCGCCGCCTGACCGATGCGATGCTGACGCTGGCGCGCGGCGACCTGAGCGTCACCGTGCCGCCGTCCGAGGCCAAGGACGAGATCGGGCAGATCACCGGCGCCGTCGAGGTTTTCAAGGCGAACGCCGTAGAGGCCGACGCCTTCCGCCGCCGTCAGGCCGAGACCGAACACGCCGCCGAGGAGCGCAAGCGGGCCGAGATGGCGGCGTTGGCCGACCGGTTCGAAAGCGAGGTGAAGGGCGTGGTCGACAGCGTCGCCTCCTCCTCCACCGAGGTGCGGTCCCTGGCGCAGTCGCTGGCGACGACCGCCGACCATACCGAGACGCAGGCGACCACCGTCGCCGCCGCATCCGAACAGGCGTCGGTCAATGTCCAGACCGTGGCCGCCGCCGCCGAGGAACTGGCCGCCTCCATCGCCGAGATCGGCCGGCAGATCGGCGAGAGCAGCCGCAAGGCAAAGCAGGCTGCCGATCAGGCCGACGGCACCAACCGCATCGTCGACGGCCTGTCGTCCAAGGCGAACCAGATCGGCGACGTGGTGAACCTCATCAACTCCATCGCCGGGCAGACCAACCTGCTGGCGCTGAACGCCACCATCGAGGCGGCACGCGCCGGCGAGGCGGGCAAGGGCTTCGCCGTGGTCGCCAGCGAGGTGAAGAGCCTGGCCAACCAGACCGCCAAGGCGACCGGCGACATCTCGCAGCAGATCGCCGAGATCCAGACGGCGACCGCCGACGCGGTCCAGGCGATCCAGAGCATCGCCGCCACCATCGGTGAAGTGAACGTCATCGTCGGCACCATCGCCCAGGCGGTCGACGGCCAGAACGCCGCAACGATGGAGATCGCCCGCAACGTCCAGCAGGCGGCGGCCGGCACCAACGAGGTCTCCTCCTCGATCGGCGGCGTCCTGCAGGCGGCGTCGGAGACCGGAAGCGGCGCCAGCCGCCTGCTCTCCTCGTCCGGGGAGTTGTCGAAGCAGGCCGAACTGCTGCACGCACAGGTCGACCGCTTCCTCGGCAGCGTGCGCGGCAAGGTCTGAGTCCGGAACGGGGGGTGGGGCAAAAGGTAGCAAAGCCCATGCTTGCGGGTGGCGGCCGGGAACTCTAGGAAATTCCCGGCCGCCGCATCTCGTGCGCGAGCCATCCGCCGGATGCACCCTTCGACCGTCACGGGTCCGCCATGAGCGACAGCGAAAACACCGGCCCCGTCGATTACGGCCGCCTCGTCTGGAGCGACGATCTGGTTCTGGGCGTCAACTCCATCGACGAGCAGCATCGCGAATGGATCGCGCTGGTCCAGGCCTTCGAACGCGCCGTCACCGAAGGACGGCCGGCCGAGGAGATGCGCAGCACCCTGGCCGCCGCCGTCGCCTACACCGAGTCGCATTTCGCCGACGAGCAGCGGGTGATGGAGGAGGCGGGCTATCCCTTCCTCGACGACCATATCGGCCAGCACCAGCTCGCCTGGGACCGGGTGCATACCTTTGCGTCAGTCGAAGGGGCCGGCGAGGTGGCCGACGAGGAGATGCGCCGGAGCCTGGCCGAATTCCTGCCGCAGTGGCTGATGCTGCACATCAACACCGCCGACCGCCAGTTCGCCCGCTGGCTGAAGGGCACGATGGCTCCCGGCACCGCCCACGGGACCTCATCCGGCACCACCCCCGGGGGCCCGGCAGGTCCCGACGGCCGGGTGTTCGGCGACATTCCCGTCTGAATCCCGTCCCGCTCGGGCGGGATCCGGACCGCCTGCCGTTGCGATTCGCCGGAACCGCCGCTACACAGGGGGCATCCGCGCGAGCAATCCCGTTTTCCGGAGCGTTCTTCCATGTCGACCCTGCCCGATCAGGCCACCATCGCCGCCACCGCGGCCAAGATCCTGCTGGAGATCAAGGCGCTGCACTTCAACGCCGAGACGCCCTTCATCTTCACCTCGGGCTGGGCGAGCCCGGTCTACACCGACTGCCGCCGCATCGTCTCCTTCCCGCGCGCCCGCAAGGCGCTGATGGATTTCGCCGTCGCCACCATCGAGCGCGAGATCGGCTATGAGGCCATCGACGCGGTGGCGGGCGGCGAGACCGCCGGCATCCCCTTCGCCGCCTGGATCGCCGACCGGCTGGAACTGCCGATGCAGTATGTGCGCAAGAAGCCGAAGGGCTTCGGCCGCAACGCCCAGATCGAGGGCCTGCTGACCGAGGGGCAGCGCGTCCTGCTGGTCGAGGATCTGGCGACCGACGGCAAGAGCAAGGAGAACTTCGTCACCGCGCTGCGCAACGGCGGCGCCCAGGTGACCGACACCTTCGTGATCTTCCACTACGGCATCTTCCCGCAGTCGAAGGTCAACATGGACGCCATCGGCGTCCGCCTGCACGCGCTGTGCACCTGGTGGGACGTGTTGAAGGTCGCCCGCGACAACCGCTATTTCGACGAGAACACCCTGTCCGAAGTCGAAAAATTCCTGAATGACCCGGTCGGCTGGTCGTCGGCCCACGGCGGCAAGTCGAGCATGTGACGCAGGCGGGGGGCGGTACGCGCCGCCCCCCTTGAGTTGCCGATCAACCGCGGCGGACGTAGAAGGCGTCGCCCCAGCTGTGATGGAAGGGGCTGATTTCCTCGACCCGCTCGAAGCCGTGGGGGAACAGCAGATCGTCGATGTCGGCGATCCGTCCGCAGCCCTGGTACAGTTCGGCATAGTTCACCTCCACCGCCACGGCGTCGAAACGCCCCAGCAGCGGGCCGCAGCCGGCCAGGATCATCCGCTCCGCGCCCTGGGTATCGATGGCAAGCACATTGTAGCCGTCGGCATCGATGCCGAACTCTCCCAATATGTCGGGAAGCGGGGCCGCGTCGACCTCGATGGTTCCGGTCAGGGTGATGCCGGGATAGACGTCAAGATGCTCCTTCGGCGGCAGCAGAGAACTGGACTGGCTGCCGCTCATCCGGGAAAAGGGGAGCCGTCCGACCCGGTCCGACACCGCGCGATTGATGCAGACGACATCCGGATTGCCGACGAAGCGGGGGGCCAAGCGGCCATAGGTGTCCGGATCAGCCTCGATGAACAGGACCCGGCGGCAGCCGGCTTCGACATACTGGGGATACTCCTCGCCCTCATGGGCGCCGATATGGACGATTCCGCGCGGGACAACGCCATAACGCGGGAACAGGTCGGAATAGCGGAACATCTTGCGGTCGCGGGTGAAAAGCCGCTGCACATGGCGCGGCGCGACCGCCAGATGGGTACAGGCTCCGCCTTCCGCCGACGGCTGCGTGCAGTGCTGCAAGGTCCGGCCGTCAAAACGGAACATCAAATAGCGATGGCGCTGCATCAGGCCATAAAGCGCCGGCAGGTCACCGGCCGACCCATCACCGTCCCCGTCGAACTGAACAAAATCGATGCGGCGAAGCCGCAGCATCTCTCCGGCGCTTTCCAACACCGGCAGCACATCGCGGACGCGATGCAGCATCAGCCAATCGACATGCCGCAGGCCCAGTTTGGCGCACCAGTCGTCCACCGGACCCGATGCATCCCCGGCGATGACGATCCGGTCTTCCGACTTCAGACCGTCGGACCACTCCTCCGCCCCCTGCCCGGCCGCGAGCAGCGTGACGCGCCCCGTCAGGAAATTCTCCAGCAGAGTGTTCACCGGCGCAGCGCTCATGCTCGTCTCAACTCCAAATCATCGGTCTACTTGCCGAAATCACGGTCGGCTGGAAACGGGAGCGATCATAAAGTCCGCTGTCGGCGAAAATGACAAGCGGCCTCGCAAGCTGCCCGTAGCCTCCCACCGAAGCTTCAGCGCGCAGCGGCGGCGGCTTCCTGGTCCGGCCGGGGTCGGTGGTTGAACCGCACGCGGACGATTTCCCACCGCTCATCCGCCCCTACAACCGCACCGTCGCAGGGGCGGCGGTCCAGCACCTCGAAGGAAAGCGTCGACAGCCCGTCGCCGGCCGGGATTTTCCCGGTGGACCAAAGCTCCTGAAAGACGCGGCGGTTGACGAGCGAGATCGGTGACGGCGCCGCATCCGGCGTGAAGCCGTCATTGTCGTGGTCGAGCGGCTGGAAGCGGCCCTTGCGCCGGCCGGTGGGGATGCGGCGCGCCCGAATGCGCAGCGAGAAGTCGAAATCCTCGTATCCCCAGCCCCAGAAGGCATTGGAATAGCCATCGACCTGCCGCATGACGCCGTTCGGCATCAGCAGCGCGCCACCCATCGTGCTTTCCAGGTTGGTGCTCACCGTCCGGTCCGACCGTCCGGGCGCCACCGGCCGCTGCTCCGCCCCGTACCAGAGGATGGGCGTGGGGCAGTCGGCCCAGGAATAGTCGGCATCGACCGGCAGGTAATCGACGTCGTGCAGACAGGTGTAGTCGCTCTGCCCTTCGCCCATCAGGAAACCGGCGTTCTTCAGCGCCCCCCGGTTGAAGGGAAGGCCGGCCTCCTGCTCCACGATGGTGACGCGATAGTCGATCCTCGGCACGAGCCGGTCGAAATAAGCGCTCACCCACGGAACGAATTGCCGCAGATGGGCTTCCCGATCGCGGTAAGGGACGACGATGTGGAGGCGCGCGTCCGCGCTGTCGCCGGTCGTCATGTCAGTCCTTCCCTTCCTGTGCAGCGGATGACAAACCGCTGCCGTCCTCGGCCGCGATGGTGATCGCGCGCGGAAGCCCGCCCGCAAGATGAATGTCCCACATCGCCCGATAGGCCGCCTCGAGATGCCGGGTGAATCGCGGGGTATCGAACAGCGGGCAGCTCTGCCGATTGCGCATCAGCCTCTCCCGCAGGCCGCGGAGCCGTTGGGGCGAGCGGGCGAGGTCCACCGCCGCCGCCTCATACGTATCCTGCCCGTCGACGATCAACTCGGGCAGACCGGCGGCCCGCAGCAGGCTGGCCGCCACGCGCCCGGCAAAGGTCGTGCCGCGCCGCGTCAGCACCGGCAGCCCCGCCCACAGCGCGTCGCTGGCGGTGGTGTGCGCGTTGTAGGGAAGCGTATCGAGAAACAGGTCGGCCAGCCGGTGCCGCGCCAGATGCTCGGCATGGGGAATCGGGCCGGCAAAGACGAGACGCCCGGGATCGAGACCGCGGGCCTCGCCCTCGCGGCGCAGGTTGGCCGCCACCTGCGGATTTCCGGCATAAAGCCACAGGACGCTGCCCGGCACCGCCGCGAGGATGCGCGCCCAGCCGTCGAACAGGGCGGGAGTCAGCTTGTAGGCGCTGTTGAAGCAGCAGAAGACGAAGCCGTCCGACGGCAGCCCGCAATCCGCACGCGAGGGCGTGGCATCGGCAATGGCGCGGCGGCGGTCGTTGGGCTGATAGCAGTCCGGCAGCCGCACCACCCGCTCGGTGAAGAACGCCTCCTCACCCTCCGCGATTACATCGGGGTCGGCGAGGATGTAGTCGACATAGTCGGCCCCCAATGTGCCCGGATAGCCCAGCCAGTTGACCTGCAGCGGAGCCGGACGGGTTGCCAGGATCGACGTGCGCGAGAAGGTGGTGAAGCCGGTCAGATCGACCAGAATGTCGATGCCGTCCGCCGCGATGACCTGCGCCGCATCGGCGTCGCCATGGCGGTACAGGTCGACGAACCGTTCGAGCCCCTGCTCGAACCGACGGCGCAGCGGGCTGCCATCGTCGATGCCGGTCGAATAGGCGGTGACGGCGAAGCGGGACCGGTCATGCGTCTCCAGGGCATCCACCATCAGGTGGCCCATCGCATGTTCCCGGAAATCCGACGACAGATAGCCGATGCGCAGACGGCCATCCCGCGGAGGCGCGGCGGGCCGGGAGACGGGCCGGTGGGCAAGAACGGCGCCGCGGGCCTTCGCCGCCGCCCAGCGGGTCGCGGCCGATTGCTGGTCGGCAAGCGTCGAGGCGCAGGACAGGACGTCGAACGGGGATACGCCCTCCGCCCCCTCCCGCACCCGACGGAGAAGCAGCGCCTCCAGACCGTCCAGGTCACGCCAATCGCAAAGCAGCCTCTGCTGGTGAACCAGTTGGCCTAGCGCTGCGCCATGGCCGGGAACCAGCCTAAGCACCCGCCGACAGGCCTCGGCCGACACCGCGCTCCAGCCGCTCATCGCGGCGGCCATCGCCAGATCGACAGAGGAGTCGATATCGCCGGGAGCCACGGCAACGGCATTGCGCAGGGCGGCGACCGCCAGATCGGGGCGGAATGCCTCCGCCAGCACGCCCGCCAGCCGCCGCCATGCCTCGGCGTTCAGCGGCTGCCGAACGAGCAGGCTTCTCAGGATCGCCAGCGCGCCGTTGGACTCGCGCAGGATCGACAGGACCTGAGCCAGATTGATCTCCGCCACCGGGAAATCGGGCTGCAGGTCCAACGCCGTGCGATATTGGGCGACGGCCTCGCGCAGGCGGCCGAGTTCCCGCAGGGCGTTGGCGAGATTGTTGTGCGCGGCCGGATCGGACGGTTCCAGCCGGACCGCGGCGGCGGCGGCGCGCCAGGCGTCCTCACGATGGCACATATCATGTGCCGCGTTGCCCAAAGCGAGCCAGCTTCGCGCACTCGACGGATCGAGCGCCACCGCGGGGCGGCCGGCGGCGACCGCTTCGGCCGGCCGTCCGGCGGCATGGAGCAGGCAGGTCAGGTCGTGCCGGATGCCGACGTCGAGTGGCGCCAACCCGATCGCCTTGCGGAATACCGCTTCCGCCTCCGCATTCTGGCCAAGGTGATGGAGCGCCACGCCCAGCCTGGACAGTGACGAGGCGTCGGCGGGAGAGAGCCGCACCGCCTCCCGGTGCGCGGCCACCGCCTCGGCGACGCGCCCGAGATCCTGCAGGGCGACGCCGAGATTGTTGTGGACCTCTCCCAGATGGGCATGGGTCCCCAGAACCTTGCGGTAATGAGGTTCCGCGTCCCGCGGCCGTCCCTGGCTGTGCAGGGCCAGCGCCAGACCATAATGGGCATCGACCGAATCGGGCGCGACCCGCAGCGCCGCCGCATAGACCGTCGCCGCCGCATCCCAGCGGGCCATGCCGGCCATCGCCGCGCCGAAATCGAGATAGACCTCCGGATCCTTGGCGATGGCCAACGACTTCTGGAACAGGATCACCGCCTCGCGCGCCCGGCCCAGCCGCAACTCCACGACACCCAGCCGGTGCAGGGCCTTCGGGTTCTGCGGCTCGGCCTGCAGGGCTTCGAGGTAACGGTCCCTCGCCTCCTCCAACTTGCCGGCCCTTTCCGCCGACAAGGCGCGGGTGAAGCCGGTCGATTGGTTTTTTTCTGCCATAGCCGACCTCAGTCCCGCCAGCGCGTGTGTTCCAGAATGCGGGGAATCCCGGCCGGACGTCTGGCATCACCCCAGTTCGAGATGTCGGGAACGGTGGTCACGCCGCAGCGGTGTCCGAGCAGGCTGAGGATGCTCTGGTCGTGGCGATGGTCGCGGAACTCCGGATAGTTCAGCAGGCCGCATTCGTTGGGGGCGTCGGTGATCAGCCGGGCATCCTGGGCATAGCGCAGCCATCGGGACATGAAGTCCCTGCTTTCCGGCCCGCGCTCGCAGATGATGAAGCTGGCGAGGATCTGCGGCGCGTCGATGAAGGGCGGCCGGTCCAGCCCCATGAAGTGGAAACAGTCGCGCTTCGTCCACACGCGGTTGCTGTGCTGGTCCTCCAGCGTGAACAGCAGCACCGGCAGGTCGCGCCGCTGACGGCAAAGCTCGATCACCGGATCGATGCTGTGGACGAAATGGGCGCCGCTGTCGCTGTAGAACAGCATATCGCCATCCTGCAGATGCTCACGCAGCATGAGATCGATGAAATAGGGCTTCCACAGCCAGTACCCGGCCCCGCGCGGCTGCTCCAGGATATGCCGGTTCCGTGCGGCGAACGCAGCGTCGATGTGCTGCCGCCCCATCCTGGCCACGCCGTCGAAGCCACCCACGGCAAGACCGGTTTGCGCATTGTATTTCTGCGCCGTGGTGAAGGCCCCGTCGGCATAGTTCAGCAGCACCCGCTTCATCGCACGCCCCCCGCCGCTCAAAGGCGGCTTTCGATCCACTCGGCCAGACGGTAGGCGTCGAAGTAGAAATCCTCCGCGCCCAGGAACGGCGGCGTGCTGCGATAGCGGCGATAGGTGTCGTAGTCGTCGTCGGCGGCCAGGATGGCGTCGCAGGCCTCCTCGTCGGACTCATAGCGCGACACGTCGATGAAGCTGCCGGCGGCGACATCGCGCAGGACCCCCGGATCACCCCAGTAAAGCGGCACGGCACCCGCCTGGAAGGCGTCCAGGATCTTCTCCGTCAGATAGCCGGGATGGCTCGCATTCTCGAAGGCGAAGGCGAAGCGGTAGCGCGAGAAGACGCGGATCTTCGGCAGCCAGCCCATCTTCACCACGCTGCCGGTGTTGTTCAGCAGCCAGCCGACCGACTCCACATGCCGCCGGGCGCAGAGCATCTGGAAGAAGTCGTTGCGGCGGGCGCAGTTGGGGTTCTTGTAGAGGAAGGCGCAGAATTTCCGCTTCGCGGCCTCCTCCCGCGTCGGCGGCACCGGCGGCAGGACGGACTGGCAGAAATGCGGCGTCGCCCCCTCGCGCCTGTGGTCCCAGGCATGCATGACGTAGAGCGGCAGGCGGTAATGCCGGGGATCGTCGATGCGGTCGAACGACACCGACATGTCGACGCCGTCGAGCGGCGGCCGCACATTCTCCCCGGTGAAGAACATCGACCGGCCGGTCCGCGCCTCGCGGTGGCGGGTGCCGAAGACCGACACGATGGCGAGATCGCTGTCGTTGTCGACGACCGCCACGTCGAAGCGGGCGGACAGGATATCCACGAAGAAGTTCGCGGCCGGATCGAACTCCGGCCAGAAATCGAAGAAGGCAATCCTCAGCCGCGGCTTCAATCCGCGCCCGCCACGGTCCGGCCCATGCAGCAGAAAGCGGTCCAGAACCGCCGGATCCTTGTGGGACGAGGCCAGAAATTCCGACAGGAAATCGCCGGTCCGCTGGTCGATCATGCCGAAGACGCTCCCACACGCACTGATTGCCGCGAGCAGCCCTTTTGCCCGGACAAGCTCGGCGGACACACCGTAGTTCTGCCATCGCCGGGCTGCCAGCGGTATTTTTGGAGCCGTCGCGCCGGGCCTGCCCCCGCAAAGCCGGTTCGCAGTTGCACATAACGGATGTGAGCGGTCCTTGACCGTACGGCCCGCGCCGCTAATATCCGGCGCCATGGACGTCTCTGTACGGATCCCGATGATGATGCGCGCACCGGCGCATCGCGCGCGAATTACCGGCCCGGCTCTCTGAGGAGGGCCGGGATCGAGACCTTATGTGCGTCGGGTGGCAGGAACCAGCCGCCCGATGGTGACGCCTTCCCCCAGGGATCCGATATGACCCGCGATTACAAATCGACCGTCTTCCTGCCGCGCACCGACTTCCCCATGCGCGGCGGCCTGCCGACCAAGGAGCCCGAGCTGCTGAAGCGCTGGGCCGAGATGGACCTGTTCGGCAAGCTGCGCGCCGGCGCCAAGGGCCGCAAGAAGTTCGTGCTGCACGACGGCCCGCCCTATGCCAACGGCAACATCCACATCGGCCATGCCGTCAACAAGATCCTGAAGGACGTGATCGTCCGCTTCCGCCAGATGCAGGGCTTCGATGCCGACTATGTCCCCGGCTGGGACTGCCACGGCCTGCCCATCGAATGGAAGATCGAGGAGAAGTACCGCAAGGCCGGCAAGAACAAGGATGACGTGCCGCTCATCCAGTTCCGCGCCGAATGCCGCCAGTTCGCCGAGGAATGGGTCGGCATCCAGGCCGCCGAGTTCCGCCGGCTGGGCGTGGAGGGCGACTGGAAGCACCCCTACGCCACCATGACCTTCCCGGCCGAGGCGCAGATCGTCCGCGAAATCCACAAGTTCGCGATGAACGGCGGCCTCTACAAGGGCTCCAAGCCGGTGATGTGGTCGGTGGTGGAGAAGACCGCGCTGGCCGATGCCGAGGTCGAATACCACGACCACACCTCCACCACCGTCTTCGCCCGCTTCCCCGTCTGGGGGTCGTCGGCGCCGGAAGTGGACGAGGCCAGCATCGTCATCTGGACGACCACCCCCTGGACGCTGCCGGCCAACCGCGCCATCGCCTATGGCGACGAGATCGAATACGCGACCTTCAAGGTGACCGCCGTCGCCGAAGGCAGCAAGGCCGTGGTCGGCGAGCGTCTGGTGCTCGCCACCGGCGTTGCCGAGGGCGTGCTGAAGGAGGCCGGCGTCACCGAGTGGAAGCAGCTGCACCGCTTCCCCGGCTCGCGCCTTGCCGGCACCTGGTGCCGCCATCCGCTGAACGGCAAGGGATACGACTTCAAGGTGCCGCTGCTGGCCGGCGACTTCGTCACCACCGACGCCGGTTCGGGCTTCGTCCACATCGCTCCCGGCCATGGCGAGGACGACTTCCGCCTGGGTCAGGCCAACGGCATCGAAGTGCCGCAGACCGTGGGCGAGGACGGGCGCTATTACGCCCATGTGCCGCTGTTCGCCGGTCTGGCGGTCTACACCGACCAGGGCAAGTCCGGCCCGGCCAACAAGGCTGTGCTGGAAGCGTTCGATGAAGCCGGGTCGCTGCTGGCCAGCAACCGCATCAAGCACAGCTATCCGCACAGCTGGCGGTCGAAGGCGCCGCTGATCTTCCGCACCACGCCGCAGTGGTTCATCTCGATGGAGACGAACGACCTGCGCAAGGTGGCGCTGCAGGCGATCTCCGACACCCGCTGGGTCCCGACCCAGGGCGAGAACCGCATCCGCTCGATGATCGAGAGCCGTCCGGACTGGTGCATCAGCCGCCAGCGCGCCTGGGGCGTGCCGATCGCCCTGTTCGTCCGCAAGGCGACCGGCGAGATCCTGCGCGACGAGGCGGTGTTCGCCCGCATCGCCGATATCTTCCAGCAGGAGGGTGCCGACGCCTGGTTCGCCCGCGACCCGCAGGATTTCCTCGGCAACGCCTACTCCGCCGAGGAGTTCGAGCAGGTCCGGGACATCGTCGACGTCTGGTTCGAGTCGGGCTCCTCGCACGCCTTCGTGCTGGAACAGCGGCTGGAGGAGCTGGCCTGGCCGGCCGACCTCTATCTGGAAGGCTCCGACCAGCATCGCGGCTGGTTCCATTCGTCGCTGCTGGAAAGCTGCGGCACGCGCGGCCGGGCGCCCTACAACGCGGTGCTGACCCACGGCTTCGTGCTGGACGAGCAGGGCCGCAAGATGTCCAAGTCGCTGGGCAACGTGGTGGCCCCGCAGGAGGTCTGCGACCAGTATGGCGCCGACATCCTGCGCCTGTGGATCATCAACTCCGACTATTCGGAAGATCTCCGCATCGGCAAGGAGATCATCAAGACCCAGGCCGACCTTTACCGCCGCCTGCGCAACACGCTGCGTTACCTGCTGGGCGCGCTGGCCGACTACACCCCGGCCGAGCGGATCGACGCCGCCCAGATGCCGGAGCTGGAGCGCTGGGTCCTGCACCGCCTGTCGGAGCTGGATGCGCTGGTGAGGGAGAAGGTCGAGGCCTACGATTTCCACGCCCTGTTCGTGGCCTTGCACAACTTCTGTGCGGTGGAGCTGTCGGCCTTCTACTTCGACGTCCGCAAGGACAGCCTCTATTGCGATCCGGTCGATTCGGTGCGCCGCCGGTCGGTGCGGACGGTGATGGAGCATCTGTTCTCCACCCTGACCGCATGGCTCGCCCCGATCCTCTGCTTCACTGCCGAGGAAGCGTGGCTGGCGCGTCCGGAGGGCCTCAAGGAGGGGGATGGCTGGACCGAGGAGAGCGTGCATCTGCGCGGCTTCCCGGAGGTCCCGGCAGACTGGCGCAACGACGCTCTCGCCGCCAAGTGGGAGTCGGTGCGCAACGTCCGCCGCGTCGTCACCGGCGCGCTGGAGTTGGAACGCGCCAACAAGACCATCGGCTCGTCGCTGCAGGCCGACCCGACCGTCTTCGTCGACTCGGCGACCAAGGCCCTGCTGGCCGACGTCGATTTCCAGGACGTCTGCATCACCTCGGCCATCGAGGTGACGGACGTGGCGGCGCCGGAGGGGGCCTTCACCCTGCCCGACGTCCCCGGCATCGCCGTCGCACCGGCCCTGGCCGAAGGCGAGAAGTGCGAGCGCTGCTGGAAGGTCCTGGAGGAGGTCGGCACCGTCACCGACCACCCGACGCTGTGCATCCGCTGCGCCGACGCGGTGGCATGAGGCAATTGGCGACAATCGCGGTCCTATCCCCTCTCCCCCCCGGGGAGAGGGTTAGGGTGAGGGGGATCCGGCTGCCGGACGCTCCTCGCCGCGCTCCCCCCTCACCCCGACCCTCTCCCCGGGGGGGAGAGGGAGGATCCGTGGCCCCATGAACGCCTTCGTCGCCAACCAATCCCGCTCCTACTGGCTGTTCGGGCTGATCGTCGCCGTGGTGGTGGTCGTGCTCGACCAGGGCAGCAAATGGTGGATCCTCGAACAGGTCATGCAGCCGGTGCCGCATGTCATCGAGGTGACGTCCTTCTTCAACCTCGTGCTGGTGTGGAACTACGGCGTCAGCTTCGGCACCTTCGCCGGCGGCGGGGCGCTGATGCCCTATATCCTCAGCGCCATTGCCGCGGTGATCGCCGTCTGCCTGGTCTTCTGGCTGCGGCAGGCCGAACGGCGGCTGATCGCGCTGGCGCTGGGCTTCATCATCGGCGGGGCGGTGGGCAATGTCGTCGACCGGCTGCTGCACGGCGCGGTGGTCGACTTCCTCGATTTCCATCTCGCCGGCTGGCATTTCTGGGCCTTCAACGTGGCCGACAGCGGAATCAGCGTCGGCGTGGTCCTGCTGTTGATCGACGGACTGTTCGCGGGCCGCGAAAAGTCGTAAGAGTTCCGTCGCCGGTGGCGTTATAACCGCCGGCGAGCGCTGACCATGCGGTCCCGACCTTCGGGCCGGGTCGCTACGACGTGACAGACGACGGGATCTTCCGAACGTGACCAGCATCTCCTCCGCCCTCTCCTCCACCCGGAATCGGCGTCCCCTGGCGCGGCTTCCGCTCATCGGGCTGGCGCTTGCGGCGTTGACGCTCGCCGGCTGCTCGGATGTGCGCCGGTCCATCGGTCTCGACCGCCAGAGCCCCGACGAATTCGCCGTCGTTTCCCGCGCTCCGCTGACCCTGCCGCCCAGCATGCAGGACCTGCCGAAGCCGCGCCCCGGCGCCGCCCGCCCGCAGGACAGCACGCCGACCCAGACGGCGGCCGGCGCCGTGTTCGGCGGCGGCGCGCGCCGCACCGGCAAGGCGGCCGGCGAATCGACCGGCGAACGCTCGCTGGTCGCCCAGGCCTCGGCCCGCGACGGCATCGACCCGAACATCCGTACCAAGGTCGATCAGGAAACCACCCAGCTGATCATCGCCGACAAGAGCTGGATCGATTCGCTGCTGTTCTGGCAGAAGCAGGAACAGCCCTACTCGCTGGTCGACCCGGCCAAGGAGCAGCAGCGCCTGCGCGAGGCCCAGGCCCAGGGCAAGGCGCTGGACGGTGCCGCCACCCCGACGATCGAGCGCAAGCGCAAGGCGCCGCTGGAAGGCCTGTTCTAAGCGACGGCCATCCGAACGGCCGTTTCAGCCTTGTCCAAGGCGCGACATCACACCAGTTTCCGGGGGCGCCCTTCCCAACGAAGGGCGCCCTTTCGATTCGGACCTCCTGATCCGGGAGCCCTCATGCCTGCCGTCCTATCCGCCCGCCGCTTCGCCGTGGCCGGTCTCCTGGCCCTGACGATGACCGTCGCGGCCCCGCTGGCCCCAACGCCGCTTGGCCCCGCGCCTGCCCATGCGGCGGAGAAGGGAGTGTTTTTCCCCGAAAGCTTCACCTTGTCCAACGGCATGCAGGTGGTGGTGATCCCCAACCACCGCGTGCCGGTCGTGACCCACATGGTCTGGTACAAGATGGGAGCCGCCGACGAGGAGCGCGGCCAGTCCGGCGTCGCGCACTTCCTGGAACACCTGATGTTCAAGGGAACGGACGTCATCCCGCCCGGCGAGTTCAGCCGCATCATCGCCAAGAATGGCGGGCGCGACAACGCCTTCACCAGCTACGACTACACCGCCTATTACCAGAACGTCGCCCGCGACCGGCTGGAGATGGTGATGCGGATGGAGGCCGACCGCATGGCCAACCTGAAGCTGACCGACGCGGTGGTCTATCCCGAACGCGACGTCATCATCGAAGAGCGGCGCCAGCGCATCGAGAACGAGCCGGCCGACCGGATCGGCGAGCAGATCAACGCCACCATGTTCGTCCATCACCCCTACGGCACCCCGGTGATCGGCTGGCCGCAGGAGATGTCGACACTGACGCGGGAAATGGCGGAGCATTTCTACAAGACGTGGTACGCGCCCAACAACGCCATCCTGGTGGTGTCCGGGGACGTCACGGCGGCGGAGCTGAAGCCGCTGGCGGAGCGCTATTACGGCGCCATCCCCGCCCGCCCGGTGCCGGAGCGCAAGCGCGTGTCCGAGCCGCCGCTCAACTCCTCCCGCCAAGTGGTGCTGCGTGACGAGGAGGTGCGGCAGCCATCGGTCCGCCGCATCTGGACCGCGCCGTCCTATCGCCTCGACCCGGAGCATCAGGCCTATGCGCTGCAGGTGCTGGCCGAGATCATGAGCGGCGGCACCACCTCCCGCCTCTACCGCAGTCTGGTGGTGGACCAGAAGCTCGCCACCTCGGCCTGGCTCGGCTATGGGCCGACCGCCTGGGACATGGCGACGCTCAGCGTCGGCGCCAGCCCGGCCGCCGGGGTGCCGATGGACAAGCTCGAATCGGCGCTGTGGGCCGAAATCGACAAGCTGCTGAAGTCCGGCGTGACGGAGGAGGAGGTCGCCACAGCCCGCAAGCGCATGCTGGCCGCGGCGGCCTATGCCCGCGACAGCCTGACCGGGCCGGCCCAGACGCTGGGCGCGGCGCTCGCCACCGGCCAGAGCATCGACGATGTGGAAAGCTGGCCGGTGCGCATCGACGCCGTCACCGCCGATCAGGTCAACGCCGCCGCCCGCGCCGTGCTGAGCCAGACCAATCACGTCACCGGCCTGCTGCTGCCCCCGACCGGAAAGGACAGTTGAGGATGAGCGTGCGTCACATTTCCATGCGGTCGGGCATCGCCGCGTTCTTCCTCGCCGTTGTTGCCATCACCCTTCCCGCCCACGCCATGGACATCAAGCGCGTGGTCAGCCCCGGCGGGATCGAGGCGTGGCTGGTCGAGGACCACAAGGTGCCGGTTCTGGCACTGGAATGGGCCTTCGAAGGCGCCGGCGGCACCGATCCCAAGGGCAAGGAGGGGCTGGCGAACCTGACCTCCACCATGCTGGACGAGGGTGCCGGCCCGTACGATTCGCAGGCGTTCCAGGCGCGGCTGCAGGACAATGCCATCGCGCTTGGCTTCGATGCCGGCCGCGACGGCTTCAGCGGATCGATGCGCACGCTGACCGAGCATCGCGACGAGGCGCTGGAACTGACCCGTCTGTCCCTGACCGACCCGCATTTCGCGCCCGAGTCCCTGGACCGCATGCGGGCCTCGATCACCGCCAGCCTGAAGCGCGATCTCGCCGACCCCAACTATGTCGCGCGGCGCCAGTTCTATTCCACCGCCTTCCCCAATCATCCCTATGGCGACGAGATCCGCGGCACACTGAACAGTTTGCCGACGATCACGCCTGACGACCTGCGCCGCTTCGTGAAGGGCCAGTTCGGCCGTGACCGGCTGGTTGTCGCCGCCGCCGGCGACATCTCGCCGGAGGATCTCGGCAAGGCGCTCGACACGGTGTTCGGCGGGCTGCCGGCGAAGGCCGACGTGCCACCCATTCCCGACGTGACGATGTCCGGGCTGGGCCAGACCATCCTGCTGCCGCGGCCGACCGCCCAGACGGTGATGCTGATGGGCCAGCCGGGGGTCAAGCGCGACGATCCCGACTGGTACGCCGCCACGGTGATGAATTACGTGCTGGGCGGCGGCGGTTTCGGCTCCCGCCTGATGGAAGAGGTGCGGGAGAAGCGCGGCCTCAGCTATGGCGTCTACAGCTATCTGATCCCGATGGACCACGCGGCGCTGGTGATGGCCAGCGGGTCGACCGTGAACGCCAAGGCGGGTCAGGCGCTCGACATCATGCGGCAGGAATGGGCCCGCATGGCGAAGGACGGGCTGACCGACCAGGAGATGGCCGACGCCAAGACCTACCTGACCGGCTCCTTCCCGCTGCAACTCGGCTCGACCCAGGCGATCGCCCGCATCCTGCTACAGGTGAAGCGCGACAATCTGGGCATCGATTACCTGAACCAGCGCGACCGCTACATCAACGCGGTGACCCAGGCCGACATCAAGCGCGTCGCCCAGCGCCTGCTCGACCCGGCCAAGCTGCTGACCGTGCTGGTCGGCAAGCCGGAGGGCGTCTCGCCGACGCGGACGATCGACGGCGGGAGTTGAGGGGGCAGTTACAGCACCGGATGCCCCCTCCCCATCCCTCCCCCGCCTTCGGCGGTGGAGGGGGCAGGACGCTTGCAGGCGTTCGGCGGCAGTCCCCTCTCCCGCGTTAGCGGGGGAGGGTTAGGGAGGGGGCATCGGTTAGCGAAAATGCCCCTTAGGCCAAATCCGGCTGACTCCCCGGAAAGCGCGGATCACTGGGATCGACCGGATGCCCCGGCACCTTGCCCGGAATGATCCCGACCTGATCCGGCCGCGCAGCATCGTCGCGGTCGCGTTGCTCCTCCCGCTCTTCCAAGGGCGGAGTAATCGGCTTGTCCGACATGGCTTCCTCCTGTCGCAAATCCTGAAAACCACAACACCCCGCCCGCCATCCGGTTGCACGGCTCGGCCAGCGTGCATAGGCCGATAAGCAGCACCAACCGCCGCGTTTTGGCCCGTGGCCGATGCCGGCGGTCGGTGTTAGGCTCCCTGCGCCCCGCAGATGGGCCGCGTCAAAGGACCGCTGACGTCAAGGAGTCCAAAGCATCATGACCGCGCTGACCCGTTCCCCCGCCCATACACCGGCTTGGGCCGCTCTCGCCCAACACCGCCAGGACATGGCCGGCACGCACATGCGTGAGCTGTTCGCCGCCGATCCCGGCCGGTTCAAAGCCTTCTCGATGGAGGCCGCGGGTCTGTTCCTCGATTATTCGAAGAACCGCATCACCCAGGACACGGTCGGCCTGCTGCTCGACCTCGCCCGCCAGCAGGATGTGGAGGGCGCCCGCGCCCGTATGTTCGGTGGCGAGCCGATCAACCTGACGGAAAAGCGCGCGGTCCTGCACACCGCCCTGCGCAACCGCTCCGACCGCGCCGTGACGGTCGATGGCCGCGACGTGATGCCGGGCGTGCGCGCCGTGCTGGAGCGGATGGACGCCTTCGCCAATGCCGTGCGCGACGGCGAATGGCGCGGCTATAGCGGCCAGCCGATCACCGACGTGGTCAACATCGGCATCGGCGGCTCCGACCTCGGCCCCGTCATGGCGACGGAGGCGCTGAAGCCCTTCGCCCACGCCCATGTCGCCCTGCATTTCGTCTCCAATGTCGACGGCACCCATCTGGCCGAGCAGCTGAAGTGGCTGGATCCGGAGACGACGCTGTTCGTCATCGCGTCCAAGACCTTCACGACGCAGGAGACGCTGACCAACGCCCACTCCGCCCGCCGCTGGTTCCTGGAGACCGCGCAGGACGAGGCGCATGTCGCCAGGCATTTCGTCGCCGTCTCCACCAACGAGGCGGAGGTCCGCAAGTTCGGCATCGACCCTGCCAACATGTTCGGCTTCTGGGATTGGGTCGGTGGTCGCTATTCGCTGTGGTCGGCCATCGGCCTGCCGATCATGATCGCCATCGGGCCGGAGCGCTTCGCCGAGTTGCTGGCCGGCGCCCATGCGATGGACGAGCATTTCCGCACCGCGCCGCTGGAGCGCAACATGCCGGTGCTGACGGCGCTGCTCGGCGTCTGGTACCGCAATTTCTGGGACGCCTCCTCCTACGCGGTGCTGCCCTACGACCAGTATCTGCACCGCTTCCCCGCCTATCTCCAGCAGCTGGACATGGAGAGCAACGGCAAGTCGGTGACCCGCGGCGGCGCGCCGGTGGATTACCAGACCGGCCCTGTGCTGTTCGGCGAGCCCGGCACCAACGGCCAGCACGCCTTCTACCAGCTGATCCACCAGGGCACCTCGCTGATCCCGTGTGATTTCATCGCGGCGGCGACCACCCACAACCCGATCGGGGCGGAGGCCGGCGCCCATCACCGCATCCTGCTGTCCAACGTCTTCGCCCAGACCGAGGCGCTGATGCGCGGCAAGACCGCCGACGAGGTGCGGGCGGAGATGACAAAGGCCGGCAAGCCGGCGGCGGAGGTGGAGGCGCTGGTCCCCCATCGCGTCTTCCCCGGCAACCGCCCGTCCAACACCATCCTGATCCAGAGCCTGACCCCGGCGACGCTGGGCGCCCTGATCGCGCTGTACGAGCACAAGGTCTTCGTCCAGGGCATCGTCTGGGACATCAACAGCTTCGACCAGTGGGGCGTCGAGCTGGGCAAGCAACTGGCCAACACCATCCTGCCGGAGATGGAGAGCGGTCCGGCCGAGGGGGCGCATGACAGCTCCACCACCGGACTGATGGCGTGGTGGCGGGCGCACCGGTAGAGGTGGCGGCAAGCATCGGTCAGGCTTATAGCAGCAGCTTTCGATCCTGATAGATCAGGATCGAAAGCTTCGGAGGGATGAGCCGCTGCCGCACGATTCGGCGCGGATACCTGCGGTCGCCCGCAATGACCGCCGGTATCCGCGCTTCGGGGAGGAGCCGTCGCGGTCACCTCATTGGGGGACCGGCGCCGAAGCGGGCGACAACGCGATCCGGATCGCTTCGCACACAGCGTCGCGATCCGGCCCCCGAAATACCAGCGGGTATTCGTACTCGATCCGAGGCAGTTCACTGATGTCGAGACCAGTCAGCACCGCGACGATCTCACTCCCCTGGTCGAACAGAGTATAGCCGAATACCTCGCCGCCCTCGGACATCATGCTTGTGGTGAAATGGGCGTTTATCGTCGTTCTGACCACTTTCCAGGTCAGCGAAGATAAATCGACGTTCTCTGCAGAAAATTCTGGGACGTCGAGAGCGGCAGCGATCTTTCCGATCTCTGCCGATGGATTTTTCACCACATCCTCATAATAAAGCCGCACCGGTTCAATGTTGGATTCTTCAAAAAAATTCTCAAATCCCTTCATGTGCGTAATAATAACCTTCAAATAACTAATGATTTTTTCTCTATCATAGGCAATATCACGCCGATCTCCGTCGAAAGAGGACCATTGATTGCCTTCAGCAGCCAGGAACAGCGAGATCGCCTGGGCAAGAAGATTGAACCGCGTCATATAGATGACTGGGACATTTCCAAGATCGGAAACGATACTTCTCTCAAGCCGTGAAAATCTATCGTATTCGATTTCCACCCCGAAGACGCCATTTTCCAAACAACAATGCCTTGAAATGAAATCAGTGAGCGAAACCGAATTTCCAGTTACAGAATTCAAGACAGAGAAGAACGTCGCTATATTCTCGACAAAGTATTCGTTAGGGAATCCCAGGCATTTTGCCTTCGATATGATTTCCGTCAACATGGTCGATCCCGACCGTGGGGTGAAGAAAAGCACGTAGCTTTTTTTTGGCTGGACGGAAGGTTGAGTCAGAATGCGATCGATCAGTTCCGGGATGGTTCTGCCGATGGTTTGCTCAATCAGTTTGCGATTCGGCGGGTCGAGATATCGCATCGCCGCCTTCGCGAACCACCGCGCGGTCGTTTTCCCCGAAGCCGGCGGGGGCTGAAGAATGTCGGCAGCATCGGCGGCCTCCAACCACTGCAGTGCCAGTTCGCCATCGAGGTTGCTGATGTTGTCGTCGATCCGCTCGAAGCATCGTCCCCTATCATCCGTTGCTTCGACCACGCGGAAGATGGCGAAGCGGAGTGCAACCGTACTGTCGGCATAGGTGTCCCCCGGTCCGACACCAACGGAAAAATCGATGACTGAATGTCCGTCGATATTCATGAATGCTGCGAAACGGTCGTCCGTCGCGGATCGCCAGAGTCGCGTGCCGTTCATGGTCACGCCGACCTCCACCCCTTTCCCGAAGGGGCCGAGTTCCACGAAGTCAGCGACCACGGCGATCAGCCCTTCACAGGAACATGGCACCCTGACGACGGTCTCCTCGCGAAAGTGCCCGGGATGCAAGGTCAATTGGCCTGGTTGCCACGTAACCGATCCAATCTCAATGTTGCCAAGCGTCCGGTTCAGCACCACGTTGGGATCAGGCTTGAAAACTCCTACATTCCAGGAACACATCCCCGGGATTCCAGCGACATCCTGAGAATAAAAGCGAAATTTTAGGAACGTCTCGCTTCCGGCAAGTTTCATTCCGAAATCAGAAGAGGAAATGCTTTGGTTCATAATCGTTTCCTCCGGCGTTGCCCTGCTTCACAAGCCAGAATATATGACATCGCTCTACATGATGAAATTCATATAATACTGTTGGTCACTGATAATAACCACCGATACCCGCAGAGATCGGCATGTGGCACCCCACGCCGTTGAAGCCCTTGACCCTGACAAGACACGGTCAATGTCTGCTGGCGTTGCGCCAAACAATACTATGTAAGCGGTCGCGATCTGGTTAGAGCAACCCGGGGCGATGGCGTTCGGAACGTTTGATGTGGCCTTTCGGTTGACATTGGAACAGGTCATTGCGCCACGCCACTTCACTGGAGCAACCCAATGTCTACTCGCTTACGTCTCGCCATCCTGATCTACGGCATGATCCAGGGTGTGGTTTTCGGTATCGGCACCGTCCTGGTCCTGGCAATCCCCAGCTTTTCCGAACAGGCGATGACGCTGATGCCGACCGTGGTGATCCTCAGCATCGTGCTTGCGGCCCCCATCGCCTGGTTCATGGCGCCGCGGCTGCGCCTGCGCTTCTGGCAGCAGCGGGAACGGCAGCAGGCCCCGCGTCGGGTCACGCTGTCCTGATCACTCCGTCGGTGCCGTCTTCCGCGACCATGGCGAACAGCCAGTCGCGGAAGAACGGCGCGGTGGCCGACGCATCGGCTCCCAAACAATTGATGAATAAGCAAATATCCGAACCTTTGAAAATATATTGGATCAAGAAGAAAGCTTAGAAGACCAACTTATCAAAGCGATATCATCATAAAGATGCGCAAAATTCTTGCTGCGCCAGCTTCTCGTGCATACCATTAGAAAGATGCACCGAGAGGCTGTGAGATGACGAAGATCATTGGGTCGCAGATTCTGCTCGACGCAACCACCGGCATGGTCAAGCCCACCGGGTTACCTGCGCGCGCTTCGTCCACCGTCGCTTCTCAGGCTCCCCCGCGCCCGCCCCTTACGGATATTGTGGATCTGTCCGATGCTGCACGCCGAACAATGGGGCGTGAACAACCGACAGCCCTATCGGCGGAGCGTGATCAGGAGATCCGACGCATCGGCACGGCAATTCCGGCAATGGCGGATTGGGCCAGTGCGACAAGCGACTATATGGGAAAGGCCGCCGACGCATTTCGCACCGCCTTCGGCTTATCGGACAGCATCTCGATCACCTCCGGCGGGGCAGGGACGGCCATGATGGACGCAGTCGCCACCAGCAGGGGAATCGCCAAGCCCAAACTGCCATCCGTACTGGCGGAGGCCGGCGAGAGCGAGGCGGGAGCAACTGCAGAGGATCGCAAGGCTGGTACAGGCTTCATCGGGTTGAGCATCACCGATCAGCAGGATCCACGGTTTGGCCAAAAGCTGGATGTCGCGTTCAACCGTTCCGCCGGAATCGCACCGGAGTCCATGACGCTGGTACGGTTGGATGATCCGCGGAATGGCGGCGCGCTGGCCAAGCTGCTGTCGCCCAATGGCGGAGATGATGCCAGCATGTTCGCGGTCACCGACGGCGGCGCAGGGCGGAACGCGAGAGTCGCCGCCGCGATCCGTTCCGTCGGTATGGACGATTTCGCGACTTCAGCGCTGGCAATCGTCAAGGCGGCCGGCCGCTACTTGCCCGGCTTGACCGAGAGCGGCACCGGTAGCCAATAAAACAGGGAGGCTGGGAGCGACGTCGGCTGTAGTCCGACGTCGCGCTTTCACCCTGCCCTCTCAAGCTGCCGCGCCTTCCGCGACCATGGCGAACAGCCAGTCGCGGAAGGCGCGCATGGTCGGCGTCTCCGGCCGCGACTTCAGCGCCGTCAGCCAATAGGCACCCTTGCAGACGGTGACGGCGAAGGGCTGCTCGATCAGACCCAGCGCCAGCGGCCGGCGGAACATCGACACCGGGGCCAGCGCCACCCCCGCCCCCTGGATCGCCACCTCCACCATCAGGGAGGAGGAGTCGAAGACCGGCCCCTTGACCGGCGGCATGGCCGAAGGCTCCACCCCTGCGGCGGCGAACCAGCCCGGCCATTCGTCCGACCGGTAGGAGCGCAGCAGGGTCTCGCGCCCGACATCGGCCGGCTCGCGCAGCCGCCGGGCGATCTCCGGCGCGCACAGGACCGACAGCGGCGCGTCGAACAGGCGGATCGCGTCGGTGCCGTGCCACGCGCCGTCGCCGAAGCGGATGGCGTAATCCAGCCCCTCCGCCGCGATGTCGACGCGGTTGTTGTTGGTGGACAGGCGCAGGTCGACGAAGGGATGAGCCTCGCGGAAGCGGGCCAGCCGCGGCAGCAGCCAGCCGACGGCGAAGGTGCCGACCGCGCCGACCGTCAGCACTTCGCGAAACCGCCCGCCCTCGAACTGGTCGAGCAGGCCGCCGATGCGGTCGAACGCCTCCTCAAGTGTCGGCAGCAGCGCCCTGCCCTCGTCGGTCAGGGCAAGGCCGCGCGGCAGGCGGTGGAACAGGCTGGCGCCCAACCGCTCCTCCAGCAGCTTGACCTGATGGCTGACGGCGGCCTGGGTCACGCACAGCTCGATGGCGGCGCGGGTGAAACTGAGATGCCGCGCCGACGCCTCGAAGGCACGCAGGGCGTTCAAAGGGAGATAGGGGCGGACCACGGGTTCCCCGGACGAATGCTTGATTCCGGGGGTGAGCTAGCACCGAATGGGGGGTGGGCTCCAGGGGGATGTGGGGGGCGTGTTGGCTTCGGGGCCCCCTCCCCATCCCTTGTATGTTGAGTTTGGCTTATAGTGTCTCCGACGGATCGAGCTGCTGGGGGTGGCCACCCCCA
>NZ_LGQY01000100.1:0-24871 GCF_003116065.1 Azospirillum sp. TSO5
ACCATGCGCCTGTTCCGGCAGGACCGCCCCGGCTCCTGGGACGACGCCATCGACCGGATGGAACGCGCGCTCCGCGAACGAGCCACACACGTCACTCACACCCGAACCGGAGCTTCCGACATGCCGATCCTGGCGCCCGTATCCTGGGGCGAACTGCTGGACAAGATCACCATCCTCGACATCAAGGCCGAGCGCATCGCCGACGCCGAAAAGCTGGCCAACGTCCGGCGCGAGCGCGAGGCGCTGGAGGCCGTCGCGGCGCAGGCCGACACCGCCCGGCCGGAGGTCACCGCGGTGATCGACGATCTGCGCGCGGTCAACACCACCCTGTGGGAGATCGAGGACGAAATCCGCGATTGCGAGCGCGCGAAGGATTTCGGCCCGCGCTTCGTCGAGTTGGCCCGGCAGGTCTATCACACCAACGACCGCCGCGCGGCACTGAAGCGCGACCTGAACCAGATGCTCGGCTCCGAGCTGGTCGAGGAAAAGTCCTACCAGGCCTATTGAGGTCCGGCAGCCCTCCTCCCCCTCCAACCCAAGGGTTCCGCTCCATGACCACCGACACCGCCACCGGGACCACCGGCCTTCCGACCGGCCAGAGCACCCCGGAGCAGCAGGCCCTGGAACGTCAGGTCCTGGAGCTGTGTCGGGCCGGCCGGCCGGAGGAGGCGGAGGGTCCCTACCGCGACCTGTGCGGCGACCCGCCGCGGGATGCCGCCGGGCTGCTGTCGCTGGCCGAAGCCGCCCGCATCCTGGGCCGGCCGATCGACGCCGTCGCCTGGGCGGAAGCGGCGGTTCGGGCGCAGCCGGAGCGGGCGGAGGGCTGGAGCGTTCTGGCCCTGGCATTCATCGCCGCCGGCCGCACCGACGACGGCTATGCCGCGGCGGCCGAGGCCCTGCGGCGGACGGGAGGCGGAGGATCGGGAGACGGGGGATCGGGGGCCATCCAGGCCCACCGCGCCCAGGCGCTTGCCCGGCTGCGCCGCGGCCAGCTGGCCGAAGCGGCGGCGGCCTGCGACGAGGCCCTGCGCCTTGCCGACGCCGCGGCGCAGCCGGCACAGGCCGTGCGTCAGGCACAGGCCGAGACGCTGGGCACCCTGGCGCTGGTCCGCATGCTGGAGGGACGGGCCGAGGAGGCCGAGGCGCTGTTCCGCCGGGCACTGTCCCACCGTCCGGTCCTGCCGGAGATCCTGGGCAACCATGCCTCGCTGCTGGCCCGGCTGGGCCGCGACGAGGAGGCGCTGGAGCAGGCCGAACAGGCGGTGGCGCTGCGTCCGCGTCTGGCGGGAACCCTGCACCTGATCGGCACCCTGCACCACCGCGCCGGCCAGCCGGAATCGGCGATCGCCGCCTTCCACCGGGTGCTGACGGTCGATCCGGGCCATCTCGACGCCCGGCTGCGGCTGGCCGACAGCCTGCGCGTCGCCGGCCATTGGGAGGAGGCGGCCACCGTCTGCCGCGACGGACTGGCCCGCATCGCCAACCCGGACGACCCCAACCGGACGCCGCTGCTGGCCAATCTGGGCGCCGCCCTGCAGAGCAGCGGCGACACCGCCGGGGCGCTGGACGCCTACCGCGAGGCGCTGCGCCTGTCCCCCGACCTGCCGGAGGTCCACAACAACCTCGCCCGCCTGCACCAGGAAACCGGCAACCCGGACGCCGCCATCGAGGAGCTGCGCCGCGCCACCGCCGGCCGGCCGGCCAACCAGCCGCTTCCCCTGCCGTTGCGCCGCGCCCTGCTGTCGCTGCTCGTGGCTGCCGGCCGCACCGCCGAGGCGGAGGCGGAAGCCTTCGGCATCGCCCGCACCGCACCGGAGGACGCGGAGCTGTGCTTCGGCATCGCAGCATTGTTCCTGCAGGGCGGCTGGCGCGACCAGGCCCTGCCCTACGTCCGCAAGGCGATCCGCCTCGCCCCCGACATGCCGCGCAACTGGATCGCCTTCGCCGAGGCGCTGCGCGACGCCGCCCTGCCGGACCCCGCCAAGGGAGTTGACGAGGGCCTGCGCGCCGACCTGCTGGCGGCGCTCGGCCGGCCGGAGGTGGAGGGCGCCGGGCTGGCGCGCGCCATCGCCGGCGTGCTGATGGGCTCGCCCGTCATCAGGACCCTCGCCGCCCTGCCGGAGAATGACGGTCCGGCCCTGGACGATGCCAGCCGTGCCTTGCTGGCCGACGGTTCGCTCGCCGGGCTGGCGGAGGATGTGCTGCTGCTGGCCCATCTGCGCGCCGCGCCGGTCTGCGATCCTGCGCTGGAACGGGCGCTGACCCGGCTGCGCCGGGTTCTGCTGCTGGCGCTGACCGGCCCCGGCCTGCCCGACCGGCCGTCCTGGCGCGCCCTGTGCGCCGCCATCGCCGAACAGTGCTTCCTCAACGAGTATGTCTTCGACGAGACCGACGGCGAGTTCCAGGTCCTGGCGGTGCTGCTCCGCGCGGCGGAAGCGGCGCTGGACCGCACCGAGCAGCCGCCGGCGGTGCTGGTCGCGCTGCTCGGCGCCTACCGTCCGCTCTACCGCTGGGATCGGGCGGCCGCCCTGCAGGCCCTGTCCTGGCCCGAGGAGATCGCCCGGCTGCTGAACCGGCAGGTCGCCGAACCGCTGGCCGAGGCGGCAATCCAGGCGGAGCTGCCGGCGCTGACCCAGATCAGCCACCCGGTGTCGGTCGGCGTGCGCGCCCAGTACGAGGAGAACCCCTATCCGCGCTGGATGACCACCGGCCTGCTGCCGGAGCCGGTGCCGCTGCCCCGCTTCCTGCACGCCCTGTTCCCCCATGCCGCCCTGCCCGCCTCCCCCGCCTGGAACGCGCCGGGCTGGGAGGCGCCTGAGGTGCTGGTCGCCGGCTGCGGCACCGGGCGCGAGGCGGTGTGGGCCGCCACCACCCTGAAGAACGCCAAGGTGCTGGCGGTCGACCTCAGCCGCCGCAGCCTCGCCTACGCCACGCGGCAGAGCCGGCGGCTGGGCCTGAAGAGCATCGAGTTCGCCCAGGCCGACCTGCTGGAGCTGGGGACGCTGGGCCGCCGCTTCGACGTGATCCACAGCGTCGGCGTGCTGCACCACATGGAAGATCCGATGGCGGGCTTGCGCGTGCTGCGCGGGCTGATGCGCCCGCATGGCGTGATGGAGGTGGGCTTCTACAGCGCCGCCGCCCGCCGGCCGATCCTGGCCGCCCGTCACTTTATCGCCGAGCGTGGCCACCCGCCGACCCTGGACGGCATCCGCCGCGTCCGCCAGGACATCTTGGCCCTGCCGGACGGTCATCCGGCCCGCGCCGTCGTCCATTCCCCGGACTTCTACGGCACCAGCGCCTGCCGCGACCTGCTGATGCATGTCCACGAGCTGCACGTCACCCTGCCCTGGCTGGCCGGCGCGCTGGAAACGCTGGGCCTGGAGTTCCTGGGCTTCCGGCTGGCCGATCCGGCGGTGGCCGCCCTCTACCGCAAGCGCTTTCCCGAGGATCCGGCGATGACCTCGCTCGCCCGCTGGGACCGGCTGGAGGCGGAGCATCCGATGATCTTCGGCGGGCTGTACCAGGCCTGGGTGCGGGCGCGGTGACAAGGGAGGGAGCCGGGGGAGGGGGCCGGTTGACCCTGCCGCTTTCCTGGTGATATCGCTTCGCCGCCCGGAAGAGACGCGGCGAAGAAGGACGCTATGGAACAGCTCGTGAAAGACAGGGTCTCGGTCTGCATCCCGACCCGCAACCGTCCGAACCTGCTGCGCGAGCTGTTGGACACGGTCTTCGCCCAGACCTACGGCAATTACGAAGTCATCATCACCGACAATTCGGACAATGACGAGACGCGCGACCTCGTCGCTGGCCGCTATGCCGATCCGCGCGTCCGGTATTACAAGAACGAGACCAACCTGGGGATGGACGGCAACACGCGCCGCGCCTTCAGCTTCATCACCGGCGAGTTCTTCACCTTCACCGCCGACGACGATTTCTGGGACGCCGATAATCTGCGCCGCAAGGTCGATCTGCTGCGCCGGGTGCCGGAGGTCAACGCCTGCTTCTCCAACGCCCACCACATCCTGATGGACGGGCGCCCGCACCCGCAGCCTTTCCACAGCACGCTGCGGCCGGGGATGGAGGTGGTGATCGACGGCTATTACCTGAACCCGGTGTCGCTGCACGCTCCTCCGTCGCCGCCGCTGTTCGTCAATACCCTGACCGGCCTCTACCGCACCGCCCAGTTCCTGGCGCCGATGGTGGAATCCTGGGAATGCGGGTCGGAGGAATACGCCCACTGGTATCTCGGCCTGTCGGGCCAGCGGCTGGGCTATCTGTTCGATCCGCTCATCACCATCCGCGACGGCGAGCACAATTGGGAAATCCAGACCGGCAACGGCACGGTGACCAACTACCGCAAATCGCCGGAGACCCGCGCCGCCCAGCTGAACCGCATCTACACCACGCTGCGCGCCAAGCGCGGAGCGGAACTGACGAAGGTCGACCAGCGGGTGGAACTGGCGGTCTTCACCTTCCTGGTCGAGCAGATCGGGCAGGCGGCGGTCCAGTATATCGGCAATTTCCCGCTGATCACGGTGGCCGACTTCAACGCCTATCTCCAGGAGCGCAACCAGCACCGGGCGGCGCAGGCCCAGCCCCAAGCCCAGACGGCGCAGTCATGAGCACCACCCCGCTCGTCAGCATCCTGATCCCGGCCTACAACCGGGAGCGCGAGATCGAGGAGACGGTCCGCTCCGCACTGGCCCAGACGGTGCGGGACATCGAGGTGGTGGTGGTGGACAACGCCAGCACCGACGGCACCTGGGCGATCTGCCAGAGGCTGGCGGCGGAGGACAGGCGGCTGCGCCTGTTCCGCAACGACGCCAACATCGGCCCGGTCAACAACTGGCGCCGCTGCGTCGCCGAGGCGCGGGCGCCCGTCGCCAAGATCCTGTTCTCCGACGACCGGCTGGAACCGACCTATCTGGAGCGCACCCTGCCCCGCCTGCAGGGACGGGTCGCCTTCGTCTTCACCCCGGCCAGGCTGATGGACGAGGCGGGGGCGCCGCACGGCACCATCCACCAGTATTTCGTCGACACCTTCCCGTCCGACACCTTCGTCTTCGAGTATCTGTCGAACTTCGGCGGCCTGCCGGTGTCGCCCTGCGCCGCCCTGTTCCGCACCGCCGACCTGCGCGACGGCATCGTCAGCGATCTCGGCCCCGGCCCGGGGGGAAGTTCGTCCGCGGATTTCGAGGCGCATGGCGCCGGTCCCGACTGCCTGATCTATCTGATCGCCGCCAGCCGCTATCCCTACGTCGCCTATGTCGGCGAGCCGCTGGTCACCTTCCGGCGCGGCGGCATCACCTCCGACCTCGTCGCCAGCGGTCGCTTCTTCGCCTGCTACCATCATGCGCTGATGTGGTTCATGAAATCGCCGATGGCCCCGTCCCCCGCCCGGCTGGCCGCCGCCGCCCTGTGGCGGCAGGAGGTGCGCATCGCCCGCCGGATCATCCCCTATGAGGACCATCTGCGGGCCTATGGGGTGGAAACGGCGCTTTGACCCGGTCCGTTCGCAAATCGGTGTCGGGCCGCTCACTGTTTGATGGCGAGAGTTCGGCCGGCCCTATCGCATCGTCCGCGCTTTTGCCGGAGCTTGAAGAAAACCTTTCAAATCACAAGGTCTCTGAATAATGGAAGCGACAAGCCGCATCGGTGTCAGAGTAACGACATACAACCGCGCTTCCTATTTGCAAGACTTCTTCGACAGAAACGAAGGCATCATTTCATCGCCGAACGTCAACGTTCGTGTGTTCGACAACCATTCCACCGACGAGACCCAGAAGATCGTTTGGGATCAGGTTTATAAGCGGAACAACCTTTCCTATTACCGGTGGCCTGAGAATGTCGGCTTCGACCGCAGCCTTGCCCTGGCGATTGAAAAGGAGGATTCGTCCAGCGATTACCTTTGGTGGTGCGCTGACGATGACATCATCGCGCACGATGCCCTGGATATGGTTCAGAAGATCATCCGGGAAATCAATCCGGATGTGATCTTCATCAATTATTCCGCATACAATGTTCTGGAAAGCGAAGTCCTGGAACTCATTGCGCAACCACAGTACAAAGTCGCATGCAATGGACCCTATGGGACCATGTCCAATATTGCAAATTTCTTCCGGTCCATTCTTCCAGTCGTTCCGTCCTTTGGATGCTTCGTCATCAAAAGATCCTTGGTTGATTTCATTGACACCAAATCTCATATCGGGACGCATCACGCATATATCGGGTTCGTCCTCAATGCGCTTGCGAGAAAGGCACGCGAGGTGAGCCCTGCCCGGATCGGAGTCACCCACGATCCTCTTTTCTACATCAACAAAAACGAGGGAACGAAGACGTGGAGCGGGAAGAACGATCACGTCATCGCCGGGGTCCGTCGACTTCTCTCCGAGTTCTACCCTGAATACAATGAACCCGTTAGAGAAGTCTGGCCGGAGTATGAGAAATTTTACTTCAACTATGCCTTCGGTGACCGAAGAGACTTCCTGGAAGAACTTCGATCTTCCGAGCGGTTCTTTTTTGAATAAATAGCTATTTATTGTAGTTTTCAAAATGGATTGGAAAATAATTCAGAATCTCACCGAATCACAGTGGCGATATTCATTAATAGCCATGTCAATATTTTCAAAAGTAATCTGATATACATGAACACGCGCCTATACGATACCGTCTTTGCCTCTCCGATTTCTTATGACGAATTGAATTCCATATATTGTTGAATTCGCAACATAGATAGATATTGCGATTTTTATTTACACATCAAAGTAATACCTCTCTTTTTCAACTTCATTCCGCAGGAACTCAATCGACGAAATATGATTGAAATAACCTCTTTTATAGGAGGGCCACAGCTTCATAACCTGATCCCTGTACACATCTGGGAGCAGAGCCATGAGGCGTCGGATGCCGGCAAGCACCTGCCCATTTTGGCCGGTCCAGGTTTTTCCACTGTCTCCCAAGAAGAACCCAAATGGAGTGTTTGGATCGTCAACATAGAGGATCCTCGGCTTGACGCCTGATGCTCCACCAGAAGCTGCTATTTCAGCCAAAGCTCCTGCATATGCATGATAGGTTCCGTCATACTTCAGAAACATCTCTTGAGCGAGGATGTCGTTCCTTACAATTATTCCGCAAAAAGCTGGAATAACAGGCCATGAACTCATTAGATAGGAAGGTGCATCCTCGAATACCGTTGCCGTCCTTCCTTTTTTGCATTCTTCTTTTTTATAAAAAACAACCTTCAATTCTTTTCTATAAAAATTTGCAACACTGTATTGTATGAAATCTGGTAAAGCCATATTAATAATATTAATGATATCGGATAGACCATCAACATTAAAATAATCGTCATCAGCAAGCCAGATGGAGTATTTCCCAAGATCTTTTGAACAAGATCCCACCTTGGCCATGGCACGATCGAACCCCTCGTTCTTTCCGGAACGATGGTAGAAAACGTTTTTATAGTTCTCTACGAAATGACTGCAAACCTCTATGGTTTCATGGGAAGAGCCATTGTCGAATATATGCACGCGGAATGGAAGATCATAAGAGAGAAGATGCGAGATGATACTCTTCAGGAAGCGATGCCTGTTGTAAGTCGTTACGACAAACGATATATCTTCCACGCTTACAGGGCGCATTTTATCTTCCGTAAACTCATCGAACAACGCTGACACTGAAGACTCGGGCCGTCTCCGATTTTCCGTCCCGAACGGCAATCCATCCCTTAACGATGCCCCCTATACCGCCCGCGCCGCGATGTCCTGCTGGATGCGCTCCCAGATGCCGGTGAAGATGCGGTCCCAGGAATGCTGTTCCAGCACCTGGCGGACGACGCCGGCGCTGCGCCGCTCATACTCCTCCTGCGGCATCGCCAGAGCACGGGCGATGATGGCGCGGTTGGCCTCGGCATCCTGGGTCAGCTCGATGGCGTAGGGGGAGCGGAAGCCGCTTTCCGGCGTCACCATCGGCACCAGCCCGCGGGCGCAGTTCTCCAGGATGGCGGTGGCCTGGGCATCACGCGAGCTGGCGTGGATGTAGAAGGCGCAGTTGTCCTTGATGAAGCGGTCCTGCTGGGCCGAGGTGTTGTCGACCCAGCCGAGCGAGACGAACTCGTGCCCGTTCAGGCGGACGCGCTGGTAGGGGTGGGCGCGCAGCGCGCTGCTGCCGGCATGCAGGACGGCGCCGGTGCCGGCGACGCTGTTCAGCAGCAGGTCAAACCCCTTGTGCGGGGCGAGATCGCTCATATGCAGCAGGCCGCGCATGCTGGGTTGCGAATAGCTGCGCGGCGGGGCGAAGCGATGGCCTTCGCAGCCCATGTCGATGCGGACGATGCGGTCCTTGACCCGGCCCAGCATGTCGTCGGCCGGCAGGGCCTGGATGCGCTCGTACCAGTAATCGCCGCAGATGCCGAAGATCAGCCGGGCCGCCTGGAGCTGGCTGTCCATGAAGGGGCTCCAGCTCTTGTGCTCCTCCACCGGTTCGGGCAGCAGCGGCAGCATCAGGTAGGTGTTGGGATGGGCGGGCTGGCCGGGTTCCAGCGCGTTGTCGCGCACCCAATCGTCGGCAAGGCCGCCGACGGAATCGAAGCTGGTGTGGCCCAGCAGGATGTCCGCCGGATTCCGCGTGACGCGCGAGGCGTTGAAGCTGTCGAGATGCACGTCGGTGAAGCGGCCGAGCACGCGGCGCGCATGCTTGCAGATCTCCGCGTTGTTCGCCTCGTACTTCTCGTAAGAGTCCCGACGGAAGACGTAGGGCGTCCAGAAGAAATGCAGCATGCGGTCCTCAAGCCATTCATGAATGGGGAGGGGACGGGGACCGGCCCCCCCGCACCTTTGTCCCTGCCCCTCAGCCCTGCCCGGCGATCCAGGCCAGCATGTCGGAAACGCCGCTGCGCGCGTCGACCCTCGGCTCCCAACCCAGCAGGCGCTGGGCCTTGGCGATGTCGGCGACGAAGATGCGCTGGTCGCTGATGCGCGGCGGCAGCCGCTCGAACCGCATCTCCACCCCGTGCAGCTCCTCCAGCAGGCGGAACAGCTCCAGCAGGGACAGGCTGTTGGCCATGCCGCCGCCGATGTTGAACGCCTGCCCCGCCACCGCGTCGCCCCGCTCCACCGCGCTGAAATAGAGGGTCTTCATGTCCTCGGCATGCAGCACGTCGCGGACCTGCTTGCCGGTGCCGCTGATGGTGAAGGGCTTGTCCAGCAGCCCGCGCCCGGCCTGGACCGCCAGGCCGCAGAACCAGCCGACCCAGCCCTGGTCGGCGGTGGCGAACTGCCGGCCGCCATACATGGAGGAATGGCGGAACACCACGGTGCGCAGCCCGAACACCCGGTGATGGTCCAGCATCATCTGGTCGGCCGAGCCCTTCGAGGTGCCGTAGGGCGAATGGAAGTCGAGCGGAGCCGTCTCGTCGAAGCCGTTGGGGAAGGCCGGGGCGACGTAGCGGGTCTCCGTCTCCTCGTAGGGCGTCCATTCCAGGTCGCCGTAGACCTTGTTGGTGGAGCTGTAGAGCACCAGGGCTTCCGGCGCCGAGCGGCGCACGGCGTCCAGCAGGTTGAAGCTGCCCAGCGCGTTGATTTCGAAATCCAGCCGCGGGTCGGCCAGCGAGGTGGTCATCGCCACCTGCCCCGCCAGATGGAAGACCACGTCCGGCCGCACCTCCTCCACCACGCGCTGCACGTCGTTGGGGTTGCGGATGTCGCCGTGGCGGAACTCGAACACGCCCTGGCCGCGCAGCCAGTCCAGGTTCAACGTGCTGCCCCGGCGTGACAGGTTGTCGAAGACGCACAGCTGCTCGCCGCGCTCAAGAACGGCGGCGGCGAGGTTGCTGCCGAGGAAGCCGCAGCCTCCGGTGATCAGGTAGCGCACGGGAAACCTCCGGAATTCGGGAAATCAAGGAAGTAAAAAGTTGGTGATGGAAATGCGCAGTGCCCGCCGGGGCCTCAGCCGGCCGTCCGCGCCCGGACGAAGCCGCGGATGATGTCCAGCATATAGTCGATGTGGGCGGCGGTCAGGCCGGGATAGACGCCGATCCACAGGGTGCGGGCGGTGACGATGTCGCTGTTGGTCAGCTCGCCGACGACACGGTGCGGACGGCCCTTCATGTAGGGCTGGCGCAGCAGGTTGCCGCCGAACAGCTGGCGCGTGCCGATGCGGGCGCGGGTCAGCTCGCGCGTCAGTTCGTCGCGGCTGAAGGGGGCGTCGGCCGCCACCGTGATCGGGAAGCCGAACCAGGAGGGTTCGCTGTTCGGCGTCGCTTCCGGCAGGATCAGCATGTCGGCCAGTTCGGCCATCCCGGCCTTCAGGCGGGCGAAGTTCGCCTTGCGCGCCTCGATGAAGCCCTCCAGCCGGTCCATCTGGCCCAGCCCGACGGCAGCCTGCATGTCGGTGATCTTCAGGTTGTAGCCGAGATGGGAGTAGATGTACTTGTGGTCGTAGCCGTGCGGCAGGTCGCCGAGCTGCCAGTTGAAGCGCTGCTTGCAGGTGTTGTCCTGGCCCGGCTGGCACCAGCAGTCGCGGCCCCAGTCGCGGAAGGATTCGAGCGAGCGCTTCAGCTTGGCGTTGTTGGTGAAGACCGCCCCGCCCTCGCCCATCGTGATGTGGTGGGCCGGATAGAAGCTGAGGGTGCCGACATCGCCGAAGCTGCCGACCAGCTTGCCGTCATAGCGGGCACCCAGCGCGTCGCAGCAATCCTCCACCACCCACAGCCCGTGCTTCTCGGCGACGCGGGTGACGGCGGCGAGGTCGAAGGGGTTGCCCAGCGTGTGGGCCAGCATGATGCCGCGGGTGCGCGGGGTCACCGCCTCCTCCAGCAGCCGCATGTCCATGTTGTAGGTCGGGATGTCGACGTCGAGGAAGACCGGAACCATCCCGTTCTGCAGGATCGGGTTTACCGTGGTCGGGAAGCCGGTGGCGCAGGTGATGATCTCGTCGCCGGGCTGCAGCGCGCGCTCGCCCAGCAGCGGCGAGGTCAGCGCGGTCAGCGCCAGCAGGTTGGCCGACGAGCCGGAATTGACCGTCAGCACGTTGCGCGCACCCAGGAACTCGCCAAGCCGCTTCTCGAAGGCGTCGTTGAAACGGCCGGTGGTCAGCCAGAAATCGAGGGCCGAATCCACCAGCAGCGACATTTCCTCGCCGCCATAGACCTTGCCGCTGACCGGGACGGGCGAGCGCTCCGGATCGAAAGGCCGGTCGGCATGGGCATCCTCCGCATATTCGGCCACCAGATCCAGGATCCGGCGGCGCAGGTCTGCCCGGCGATCCGCGGAACCGGCTGGCGAGGAGGGGGCCGGCGAGGAGGGGGAGGAGGTCATGACGGACTCACGGAAACGGTGATGCGGAAAGCCATCGGCCGCCTTCAGGCGGCCGGGCGGGCTTGGTTATACGCAAGAAGCTGGGCGGACATAAGGGACGGGATGTCGCCGCCCCGGCCATAGGCGCGATACCAGTCGACGGTGCGGGCCAGCGTCTCCGCCAGATCCCAGCGCGGCGCCCAGCCCAGCCGCTGCCGCGCCTTGGCGCAGTCGAGCGCCAGGAAGCGGTTCTCGTGCGGGCCGGCGGGGCCGCTGTTGTCGACCCAGGCGGCGCCGTCGCCCCACAGCGCGACCAGCCGGTCGGCCACCCAGTGGACCGGGCGGGCGCTGCCCTCGGCCGGGCCGAAATTCCAGCCCTCGGCATGGGTCGCCGGCTCGTTCCAGGCGGCTTCCGCCAGCATCAGGTAGCCGTGCAGCGGGTCCAGCACATGCTGCCAGGGCCGGGTGGAATGGCGGTTGCGCACCACCGCCGGACGGCCGTCCAGGAAGGCGCGGATCAGGTCGGGGACCAGCCGGTCCTCCGCCCAGTCGCCGCCGCCCACCACGTTGCCGGCGCGGCCCGACACCAGGGCGACCGGGCTTTCCCCCGGCGGGAAGAAGGACTGGCGGAAGGCGGCGGTCACCAGCTCCGCACAGCCCTTGCTGTTGCTGTAGGGATCGCGGCCGCCCATCGGTTCGGTCTCGCGATAGCCCCAGACCCACTCCCGGTTCTCGTAGCACTTGTCGCTGGTGACGTTGACCACCACGCGCACGCTGTCGACCCGGCGCACCGCGTCGAGCAGATGCACCGTGCCCATGACGTTGGTGGCGTAGGTCTCCACCGGGTCGCGGTAGGAGCGCAGGACCAGCGGCTGGGCCGCCATGTGGATGAGGATGTCGGGACGGGCGGCGGACAGCGCCGCCTCCAGCCGCTCGCGGTCGCGGATGTCGGCGATCTCGCTGCGGTGCAGCCGATCGCGCAGACCCGCCGCCTCGAACAGGCTGGGGCTGGTCGGCGGCTCCAGCGCATAGCCGGTGACGCGCGCGCCCATGGCGGAGAGCCAGAAGCCGAGCCAGCTTCCCTTGAAGCCGGTGTGGCCGGTCAGGAAGACCGACTTGCCGGACCAGAACGACGCATTTGCGGACATCGGGGCGGTCACCAGCTCTTACCAGCTTTTCCAGGGCGGGTTGCCGGCGGCCCACAAATCCTCCAGCAGGCGCTTGTCGCGGATGGTGTCCATGCACTGCCAGAAGCCGTCATGCTTCCAGGCGTTCAGTTCGCCGTCTTCGACCAGACCGCGCAGCGGCTCCTGCTCCCACATGATGTCGTCGCCGTCGATGTAGCGGCCGACCGTCGGCGACAGCACGAAGAAGCCGCCGTTGATGCGGGCGCCGTCGCCGGGCAGCTTTTCCTGGAAGGCGGCGATGCGGTCGCCCTCCAGCTCGACCACGCCGTAACGGCCGGGCGGATGCACCACGGTCATGGTGGCGGCGCGGCCGTGCGCCTTGTGGAAGGCGATGGAGGCGGAAATGTCGATGTCGCCGACGCCGTCGCCATAGGTGAGGCAGAAGGCATCCTCCCCCTCCAGATAGGGCAGCACCCGCTTGATGCGCCCGCCGGTCAGCGTGTTCTCACCGGTCTCGACCAGGGTGATGCGCCAGGGTTCGGCCAGACGGCGGTGGACCTCGACCGTGTTGGTCCGCAAGTCGATGGTCACGTCCGAATTGTGCAGCGAATAGCTGGAGAAATATTCCTTGATGGCATAGCCCTTGTAGCCAAGGCAGATGACGAAGTCATTGATACCATGCGAAGAATAAATCTTCATGATGTGCCAGAGGATCGGCTTACCCCCGATCTCCACCATCGGCTTGGGCCGCAGGTCCGTTTCCTCGGAGAGCCGCGTTCCAAGGCCGCCGGCAAGTATTACAGCTTTCATTTCCTGCAGCTCTTCCAATTCAGGAGTGGACCACGGCAGACTATTAATCAATTTATGAAAAAACGGTCAAGCACAGGCGGCCTTTTGTGTCCATGGACTCCAAAGGTCACGGCGGAGAGTTGCCTCACCGCCACCAGTCGTGATCGTCGGTGATCTCGGGATCGGGAATGTGGATGTCGCTGCCCGGCGGCAGGGCGACGAGATTGACGGCCCCCACCCCATCGAACACGTCGGTGGGGTTGCCGGCGAAGTTGCCGGGATTGAACAGGCGCGCCGTGTGCCACCACACCCGGTAGCCCATCGACCGGATCAGCCCGATCAGGGCGGGCGAGCGGTCGCGCCGGTCGTTCTCCACATACAGCACCGGCCGGTGGCCCGATATCAGTCCGCTCGCCCCGCGCAGCACCGCCGCCTCCATGCCCTCCACGTCGGCCTTCAGCAGCCGGCAGGACGGCAGGTCCAGACTGTCCAGCGTCACCAGCGGAACCTGTTCGCCATGGTCCCAGCCGCCGAGGCCGAGGGCGCCGAAATTGTTGGAGCGGCTCGGGTCGAGCACCGGCACCCGGATGGAGCCGGCCTCGCTCCCCACCGCCATGCGCCGCGCCCGTACGTTGGTCACCCCGTTCAGGGCCAGGTTGGCGGACAGGAGGTTGAACAGCATCTCCTGCGGTTCGAAGGCGAAGACGGAACCGGACGGGCCGACCATGCGGGCCAGCGGCAGGGTCTGGGAGCCGATGTTGGCTCCGACCTCCACCGCCACGTCGCCCGGACGCAGGATCGAGCGGAACACCGCCACCTCATGTTCGGCATATTCGCCGTAGAGGTCGAGCGAGCGGCCGACATACTGGTCGTTGCGGTTGTAGACCATCAACCCGTGGCGGCAGGGCCGCATGCGGTTGAAGCCGCCCTCCAGATCCATCGGTCCGTCGATCATCCGCCTCGTCTCCATCCTGCCCGATCCGGGCCGCGCACCCTGTGCCACAGCCGATGGCCATTGCTGTAATCCAAAGCCGGAACCGGAAGCCACGACTTTCAGCCCGCGCAACCCGTCACCGCATCGCCGGCATCCAGGGTTCGGCATTTCGCCATGGAACCCGGCCGGGCGAGGCGCTACACCTAGCCCCCGTCGCCACCTTCGGCAGTCCCTCCGGGAGAGCAGCCCCATGTGCGGTTTCGCCGGCTTCGCCGGACCCGGCGGCGAGCGCGACCTCGCCGTCATGACCAGCATCATCCGCCATCGCGGCCCCGACGACGACGGCGTCCATATCGACACCAGCGGCGCCTTGCCGGTCCATCTGGGGTTCCGCCGCCTCGCCATCATCGACATCGAAGGCGGCCACCAGCCGATGGCGACGGCGGAGGGCGATCTGGTCATCGTCTACAACGGCGAGATCTACAACGCGCCGGAGCTTCGCCGCGCGCTGGAGCAGGCCGGGCACCGGTTCGTCACCGACCATTCCGACACCGAGGTGCTGTTGCACGGCTACCGGGAATGGGGCCTGGACATGCTGGAGCGGCTGAACGGCATGTTCGCCTTCTGCCTCTACGACCGGCGCCAGGGCCGGCTGGTGTTCGGCCGCGACCGCTTCGGCAAGAAGCCGCTGTTCTATGCCGAGACCGCCGACGGGCTGGTCTTCGCGTCGGAGGCGACCGCCGTCCTGTCCCACCCGTCGGTGCCGGACGGGCTGGACCGCACCGCGCTGGTCAAGTATTTCGCCTACGGCTTCATCCCGGCGCCGCTGACCGCCCATGCCGCGGTGCGTAAGCTGCCGGGCGGCTGCAGCATGGTCTACGACCTGACCAGCCGGCGGCTGTCGGTCAGCCGGTACTGGGAATACCGCATGGTGGTGGACGACCAGCCGCCGGGCGGTCCCGACGAGTGGGCCGAGGAGCTGCGCGAGCTGCTGGACCGCGCGGTGGAACGCCGCATGCTGAGCGACGTGCCGGTCGGCTTCTTCCTGTCCGGCGGCATCGACAGCGCCGCCATCGTGGCGCTCGCCGCCCGCCACCGCGACCCGGCGTCGATGAAGACCTTCACCATCGGCTTCGACGAGCCGAGCTTCGACGAGAGCGGCTATGCCGCCGACGCCGCGCGCCATTACGGCACCGACCATGCCTGCCGCACGCTGAACCTCGACACCGCGGCGGGAATGCTGCCGGAACTGCTCGGCCGGCTGGACGACCCGATCGCCGATCCGTCGATCCTGCCGACGCACCTGCTGTCGCGCTTCGCCCGCGAACGGGTGACGGTGGCGCTGACCGGCGACGGCGGCGACGAGCTGTTCGCCGGCTACGACACCTTCGACGCGCTGCGCACGGCGCGGCTCTACCACCGGGCCGTCCCCCGCCCGCTGCACCGGCTGGCGGAGGCGGTGGCCCACCGGCTGCCGCGGTCGGACCGCAACATGAGCTTCGACTTCAAGCTGCGCCGGGCGCTGCGCGGGCTGGGGCACCGGCCGGCGCACTGGATGCCCGCCTGGCTGGGGCCGGCCTCGGTGGAGGAGGTGTCGCGGCTGTTCGGCACCGACCTCTCCGCCGACGATCTCTATGACGAGGCCGACGCCCTGTGGCGGTCGGGTGCCAGCCGGCACGACGTCGACCGCTCCATCGAGTTCTACGGCCGCTTCTATCTGGGCGAGAACCTTCTCATCAAGGCGGACCGCGCCAGCATGTTCTGCTCGCTGGAGACGCGCTCGCCCTTCCTCGACCGCGACCTCGTCGCCTTCGTCAGCCGCCTGCCGGCTTCGGTGAAGCTGCAACCGAACGGCATTCGGGGTGGGACGCGGAAATGGATCCTCAAGAAGGCGATGGCGCCGCTGCTGCCGCCGGCGATCCTGTCGCGGCCCAAGAAGGGCTTCGGCATCCCGCTTAGCCGCTGGCTGCGCCACCTGCCCCAGCCGCCGCTGGAGACCGCGGCGCGCATCGGGGTGGACGGCAAGTGGCTGGCGGCGCGCTGGGACGAGCACCGCAGCGGACAGGCCGACCACCGCGGCCTGCTGTGGGCCTGGACCGCCCTCGCCACCGCGCTGGACCGCCCGGCCCAAACCCCGGCACCGACCCCGGCATCGATGGAAGACGCCGCATGAGCTTAGACAGTCTGGATCGTCCGCTCCCCCAAACGCATGAGAATGGGACGCATGGGGGGGCGGACAGGCACAATGCTGCCCCCACCGGTTCCCGCGCTTCGTCGTTCGCCGGCATCCTGGTCCGGCTTCTGCTGGCGCTGGGGGCGCTGATCGTCGTCTATCAGTTCGGCCGGAACATGCAGGCGAGCAGCGGCCTGCCCTATTGGGACGATTGGGGCTATTTCTTCGGCAGCGCCCAGGGCGTGCAGCAGCCGCTGACCTTTCATTCGATCTTCGCCAAGGACAGCGACCATGTCGCGCCCTTCTTCAAGCTGCTGACCCACGGGCTGTGGCATGCCATCGGCGTCGATTTCATCGCCTTCCGGCTGGTCGGCTGGCTGGCCTTCGCCGCGATGCTGGCCGCCTACGCGCTGGTCCTGCTGCGGGACGGCTTGCGGTCGGCCTGGGAGGCGGTGCCGGTGGTGGCGGCCGGGCTGTTCCTGACCGGCACGCTGAACAACGAGTATTTCTATTACCAGCACATGGGGCTGGCCCAGCCGATCTTCTTCACCTGCCTGTTCCTGTTCCTCCACACGCTGGCCCGCGGCCGGCTGGTGCTGGCGACGCTGTTCCTGCTGGCCTTCGGCTCCACCGGGGTGTTCGGCGCCAGCTATGCCCTGGCAGCGGCGGGGGTCGGAGCGGTGCTGGCGCTGCGCCGACAGGCAGGCTGGCGGGAAAGGCTGGCGGAGGGGCGCACGCTGGTGGCGGTCGGCGGCGGGGTGCTGCTGACCGTGGCGATGCTGTGGATGACCTTCCACGGCTCCTACGCCAACCACACCGGCCAGCCGCTGGTGCTGCCCTGGCATCGGGAGTTCTGGGCCTTCCTGTTCGGCGCCTTCGCCACCGCCGCCGGCCTGCCGGTGGAGACGGTGGGAGCGCCGCCGTCCCTGGCGGTGGGGGCCGTGGCGTTCGCGCTCTGCCTGATCCCGGCGGTGCTGCTGCCCTTCGGCCGGGCAGGCGTCGAGCGGCGGCACGCCGTCTTCTGCATCACCTCGCTGATCGCGGGGGCGGCGATCGTCACCATGACCACCGCCCTGGGCCGGGCCGGGCTGTGCGGCGACGGGATCGCCGCCGCGATGCGTTGCGGCACCATCCCGCGCTATGCCTATCCGGTCCTGCTGGCCTTCCCGGCGGCGGTCGCCGGCTGGACGGTGCTGATGGCCGGCCGGGCGGGAGCAGGGAGAATGAACCGGGGGGCTGCCGCCGGGCTGGTTCTGGCCGCCCTCCTCGTCCTCGGCCACAGCGTCGGCGGCTCCCTGCTGCGGCATTGGGAGGTCGCCGGCCTCAACCGCATGGTGGCGGAGCGCGACAGCGAGGCGCAGCGCTGCATCGCCAGCCACCTGCAGGCCATCCGGACGCCGGGCCAGACGGCAGACGGGTTGGACTGGCAGCAGCCGCTGGTCTGCCCGTCCAGTTCGCCGCGCAACATCGCCCCCTTCCTGCACGCGGCCTACGACCTGAAGGCCGACTTCCTGGCCCCGATCCTGAACGATGCGGCCAACCGGCCGGAACATTCGATCCTGCAGACCCTTCTGCACAACGGGACGCTCGATGACGGGGCAGGCGCCCTGCGGCTGAACATGGCGGTGCGGCCGGCCGGGACGAACGACGGGGTGAACGGCTCCCTCGACCGGATCGAGCGCATTCCCAACGGTCCGCTCGCCCTGGCGGGATGGGCTGCCGACATGACCGTGCCGGCGCCGGCGGCCTTCGTCCTGGCGGCGGTCGGCGACCGCATCGTCGCCACCGGCTCCACCGGCAGCGCGCGGTCCGACGTCGTCAACGCCTTCCACGAGGAGCGGCTCCTCAACAGCGGCTTCATCCTGCCGCTGCCGGCAGAGGTCGCCGGCCAGCGGGTCCGGCTGTTCGCCACGACCCATTCCGGCGCCTTGAAGGAACTGACGCCCCCCGGCGGGGTGGTGGTGGCGGCGCCCTGAAACAAAAAGGCCCCGCACCGGGAAGGTTGCGGGGCCTTTTTCTGATCGGGATCGTCAGTCGCGGATGCTGCGGTCCACGGGCGGCGGCTCGTCGAAATTCAGCATGGTCTTGATGGAATAGTGGCTCTTGCCCTGGCTCTCGAAATAGATGCGGACCAGCAGCTCGGCCAGCAGCCCCATCAGGATGCACATCACCCCGGTGACCAGCCCCATCGTCACCAGGAGCGGCAGCGGCGTCAGGATGAAGGAGATGCCGTCGACCAGCTTCAGGTAGATCGCATAGACGCCGGCCAGCACCGACAGCCCCATGAACATCAGGCCGGCGAAGCCGAAGATGTAGATCGGCTTGGTCTCGTACTGGGTCAGGAACTTCACGACGACGAGGTCGAGCACGACCTTCAGCACCCGCTCCAGCCCGTATTTCGACTGGCCGTGGCGGCGCGGGTGGTGGCGCACCGGCATCTCGGTCAGCCGGGCGCCCTGCCAGCGGGCGTAGATCGGCACGAAGCGGTGCATCTCGCCATAGAGCCGGTAGCCCTGCAGCATCTGCCGCCGGTAGGCCTTCAGCGTGCAGCCATAGTCGTTCAGCTTCACGCCGGAGATGGTGGAGATCAGCTTGTTGGCCATCCGGCTCGGCAGCGTGCGCAGCAGGAAGCCGTCCTGCCGGTCGGCGCGCCAGCCCGACACCACGTCGTACCCCTCGTCCAGCTTGGCGAGCAGGCCGGCGATGTCCTGCGGGTCGTTCTGCAGGTCGCCGTCCATCGGCACGATCACGTCGCCGCGGGCATGGTCGATGCCGGCCATCATCGCCGCGGTCTGGCCGACGTTGCGGCGGAAATTGATGACGCGGATGCGGCTGTCCGACGCCACGCGCTGCAGCTCCGCCTCCGTCCCGTCGGTGGAGCCGTCATTGACGAAGATGACCTCGAAGCTCCGCCCCAGCCCGTCGAGCGCCGGGATCAGCCGGCCGCACAGCGGGGCGATGTTGTCCTCCTCGTTATAGACCGGAATCAGGACCGAGACGGAAACCGTGCCCATGTCCGTGGTGGCGGATCCGGGGGTAAGCAGGAGGGTCATCGAACGGGTCCGGAGGCTGCTGGTCATCTGTGGGTGCGATGCCGGGCCATGGTATGGCCGCTGGATCCGGCAAGCGCAACGGCTAATTGGGTTGCGAATTCAGGCGTTGAGGATTCAGGCAGGGCGGCGTTCGCGCAGGACGGTCAGGTCGATGACGGCGCCCAGCAGGGCCACCATCACCTGGAAGGCGAGGATCCCGAAGCCCAGCGCCAGCGACTGGGCATGGGGCACGCCGACCAGATCGAGCAGGCCGACCAGCGACGCCTCGCGCAGGCCAATCCCGGCGACGGTAACCGGCATCAGCACGATCACCGACATCAGTCCGATCACCGCACCCCACACCGAAAAGGGCTGGTCGATGCCGACCGCCAGCCCCAGCGCCTGACTGCCGGCGACCGCCGCCACCTGCACCGCGATCCCAACGGCGACCGACAGCAAGGCCCGGCCCGGCCGGCGCGTCTGGTCGCGCCAGGCCTCCAGGAAGCGGCGCAATGGGCCGAGCAGCAGGGCTTCGCGCCTCGGCCCGGCACGCCAGCCGAGCAGGGCCAGCAGAAGGGCGCGGGCCGGCGCCCAGGCCAGCAGCACGGTCGCCGCGACCAGCCCGGCCAGCACCAGCCCCACCCCGACCAGCAGCCCGTCGCCGAAGCGCGCCGACTGCACCGCCAGCCCGCCGCCGGTCAGCAGCAGCAGCCCGACGATTCCCGTCACCTTGTCGAAGGCAACCGCCGAGACGATGCGGCCGCCGCCGATTTCTCCCTGGCCCTGTCCGCGTCCTTCGTCGCGGCTGAGCCGGTAGGCCTTCACCGCCTCTCCCGCCAGCTGGCCCGGCAGCACCAGCGCATAGAGCTGCGCCACCAGCGTGTAGGCGAGCAGCCGGCCAGCCCGCAGTTCCGGCAGCAACACCCGCAGCTTCAGCGCGTTCAGCACATGCATCAGGAAGAACAGCAGGCCGGCGAGCCCCATCAGCCCCGGCGACGCCACCGCCAGCACCCGCCCGACCTCCGCCACATCGACCCGCCACAGCAGCAGGGCGACCAACAGCGCGCTGACCAGGGCTTTCAGGCCGGGACGCATTTAAAGATGCCTTTTCATGAAGTCATGAAGTGATGTGAGGGTTTTATTTGAAGGATCGTCGCCGGGTGCCCCCTCCCCAACCCTCCCCCGCTTCGCGGGAGAGGGTGCCTTATGCGAAGCGGCGGCAGTTCCCTCTCCCACCGAAGGTGGGGGAGGGTTAGGGAGGGGGCACCGCCCCTGCACTCACGACCCCGGCCGGCGGGCCAGCACGTAGATGTAGTCGCCGTGCGACCAGGAGTTCAGGCGGAAGATGTGGTACAGCGCCTCGGCAAGGAAGCGGCGGCCGGGACCGTAGTCGCCCTCCGTGCCCTGGCCGCTGGCGGCACCCAGAACGTTGCGGTAGAGCGGCGAGAAGAAGGGGAAACCCCATTCCACCACCCGCTCGATCTCCAGACCGACCGACTGGATCTTGGCCTGCAGCTCGCCGCGGGCATAGTTGCGGTGATGGCCGACCGTGCGCTCGAAGTCGCGCATCCGCCCCTGCAGGGTGGAGACCAGCAGGTAGCGGCCGGTCATGGCGGCGAGGTTGCGCAGCGCCGCGACGTCGTCCTCGATGTGCTCGACCACGTCGGTGCAGACCACCAGATCGAAACGGCGGTCGAGATGGCCGGCGGCGACGTCGAGCAGGCCGAACTCCGCGTTCGGCGCCCGGCGGCGCGCCACGTCGATGGCCTTGGCGGCGAAGTCGAGGCCGGTGTAGCTGGCCTGCGGCTTCAGCGGCATCAGCGTGGCCAAGAGCGAGCCCTGGCCGCAGCCGACGTCAGCCAAGCTGTCGTAGTTCAGCGGGCGCACCATCTCGGTGACGATGCGGCGCAGATGCCGGCCGGTCGGGCCGTATTTGCGCATGTCGTTCCAGCGCCGCTCCCAGCTGTCATCGTAATCGACGCCGCCGGGATGGTCGGCCGCCGCGGCGGCCAGAGGAGTGGCGAGGGGAGTGTGGGGGGCGGACTTGAATGCGTCGTCGCTCATGCGGGCCTCCGGCGCAGGATGAATTCGTTGCAGCCCGTCGGCACGCGCGGCGGACGGACCTCCAGCATATCGAAGCCGAGCGCGTCCATCCGCGCCCGCACCTCGTCGGCACTGGCATATTCATAGGGGTAGCCGCCGAGCCAGTCGGTCACGTCCACCCAGAACTCCATGCCGCGCTCCTTGCGCAGCGGGTTGGAGCCGGTGATCGCCCAGGTCGCCAGGAACATCAACGAGCCCAGCGTCCAGTCCCAGACCTTCCGCAGGAAGCCCGGCGACAGGTTGTAGACGATCTTGATCAGGGTCCAGATCGGCGAGGTCCAGTGGCGGTTGTAGAGCGCCAGCACGAAGGTGCCGCCCGGCGCCACCAGCGGGGCCACCGTCTCGATCGCCGGCCACATCGAGCCGGTGTGGTGCAGCGAGCCCCAGGCATAGACCACGTCGAAGCGGCCGAGCGAGCCAACGAAGCCGGTGTCGAGCGCGGAGCCGCGGCGAAACTCGATGCGGTCGGCCATCTCGGGCGCGAAGCGGCCCAGGTTGCGGCGGGCGACCTCGACCCCGGTGGGGTTGACGTCGAAGCCCAGCGCGCGGCCGACGCCCAGCTTGCCGGCGGCGATGGTGAACAGGCCCGAGCCGGAGCCGACGTCGCAGAAGCTGGCGTCCTTCAGCCGGTCGGTCCCGACCAGCCCCTTCAGGCTGTCGATGGCCGCCACCAGCCGCGGCTCGTCCAGCACGGTGCGCGAGTAATGGTCCCAGTTCTCGCCGAAATCGAAGGCCAGGGCGGGTGTCCCGGCCGGGGTTCCGCCCCCGCCTTCCGCCGTCTTCACCGGTTCCGCCACGCTGTCCGATCCCTTGCTGTCCGAGCCCGATCTGCCGCGCCGCCATACGCTCCCGAAAGCCGCCGGATGTCAACAGCACGTCAAGCGATGTCCCTCAGTCCGCTTGCGTCGATGGAACCCGTCCCGACGCCGCGCGGCCGGCGAGGGACAGGTCGCGATAGGCGGCGGCGACGGCGCGCCAGGAGAAATGCTCGACCACCCGGCGGCGCCCGCCCTCGCCCAGCCGGCGGCGCAGGGCCGGGTCTTCGGCCAGACGGGTGATCGCGGCGGCAAGGGCCGGGGTGTCGTCGGCGTCCAGCATCAGACCGGTCTCCTCCTCCACCACCAGATCGCGGTTGCCGGCGATGCGGGTCGCCACCACGGGCAGGCCGGCGGCCATCGCCTCCAGCACCACGTTGGGCATGCCCTCGTCGCGGGACGGGAAGACGAAGGCGTCGGCGGCGCGGTAGGCGGCCGGCAGTTCGTCACGCCCCAGCCAGCCACGAAACGTCACCTGCCCCGACAGGCCGAGCCGGGCGGCCTGCGCCTCCAGTTCCGGCCGGGCGGGGCCATCGCCGACGATGGTCAGGCCGATGCGCTCGCGCGTTCCGGAGGGCAGGGAGGCAAGCGCCTCGAACAGCACGTCCAGCCCCTTCTGCCGCACCACCCGGCCGACGAACAGCAAGGACAGGCGGTCGCCGTCACTCCTGACATCGGCAGGCGAGAAGCGGGCGGCATCGACGCCGTTGGGGATGATGGCGATCGGCTGGTCGGGAGCGAAGCGGCGGGCGAGGTCGGCCAGCCCCTCGCTGTTGGCGACGACGGCCGAGGACCGGCGCCACAGCCAGCCGATCACCGGCCCGGCCAGCCGGTGATAGAGCGAGATGCCATCATACTGGAAGCCCGGCACGTCGCCGCCGCGCAGGCTGACCGCATAGGGCACGCCGGACAGCGCCTTCACCATCCAGGCCGCAGGGCCGCAGGGCAGGCCGAAATAGGCGATGGTGGCGTCCGGGCGCCAGCGGGCGGCGATCCAGGGCGCCATCACCAGCGAACTGGCGAGGAAGGCCAGCATCTCCACCACCGAACTGCGGTCGCGGCGGCGGCGCAGGGTGGGGATGCGGCGGATCTCCACCCCGTCGGCCCGCCGTTCCGACCGCGGCAGATCGCCGAAGGCGGAGGTCAGCACCAGCACCTCCTCGCCCAAGGCCGCCAGTTCGCGCGCGGTGTTGTCGGTGGCGTTGGCCGCCCCGCCGCCCAGCGGCGGAAACTCGTAATTGATCAGCAGAAGCCGTGCCATGCCGCGCGCCACATTCCCCGTTCGACGAGCGCCATTGATGGGCGGTGAGCGGCGGCGATGCAAGCAGTCAACCGGCCCCACCCGTTATCCCACTGGCACCCCACCTCCGTCCGGCCGGCGCCGGTCCTTTGCAGCACCGGCCATCTCTGCTACTGATCGCGCCGGTTTCCGATGCTGTCCGAAACCAGTTCCTCAACCGGGGCGATGCGGTCTTCCATGAACATCCAGCAAGCCTTCGCCACGGCTCTCGGGTTCCAGCAGAGCGGCCAAGCCGCGGAGGCCGCCCGGCTGTATGGCGAGATCGTCGCCGCCGCCCCCCACTTTTCCCCCGCCGCCAACAATCTGGGTCTGCTGCGTGCCGAGACTGGCCACGACGCAGAGGCGGTGGCGCTGTTCCGCCGGGTTCTGAGCCTGTCGCCGGACTCGCTGAACGGCTGGACCAACCTGGGAGCACTGCTGGTCCGGCTCGGCCGGCCGGAGGAGGCGGTACGGGCCTACCGCGCCGCGATCCGGCTGAAGCCCGACCAGCCGGCCATGCTCAACGAAATGGGAATCCAGCTGGAGCGGCTGAAGCGCGCCGACGAGGCCTGCGACGCCTTCGCCCGCGCGGCGGCCCTGGCGCCCGGCGATGCGGAGATCGCCAACAACCACGGAGCCCTGCTGCGCATGGCCCACCGGCTGGACGAGGCGGCGGCACGCTTCCGCCGCGCCATCGTGCTGAACCCTCACTATGCCGGGGCTTACAGCAACCTGGGCTCCACGGTGAAGGACAGGGGCGCCTTCTGGGAGGCGCTGCTGGCCTTCCGGCGGGCCACGACGCTGGAGCCGGATTTCGCCGGCGCCCACTGGAACGAGTCCCTGGTCCGGCTGCTGCTGGGCGACTTCGTCCGGGGCTGGCAGGGCTATGAATGGCGCTGGAAGCATGGCCGCCTGCCTTCGCCGCAGCGCAGCTTCGTCCAGCCGCGCTGGGACGGCTCGCCGCTGAAGGGCCGGCGCCTGCTGGTCTATTGGGAGCAGGGCTTCGGCGACGTGCTGCAGTTCGTCCGCTACCTGCCGCTGCTGGCCCAGACAGCCGGGGGAGGAACGGGGGGACAGCCGGTCTATCTGGAATGCCAGCGGGCCTTGCTGCCGGTGCTGCGCAGCCTGCCCGGCACCATCGCGGTGGAGACCGGCGGGCCGCTGCCCGACTTCGACGTTCAGATCCCGGTGATGAGCCTGCCGGCGCTGTTCGGCACCCGGCTGGAGACCGTGCCGTCCCGCGTCCCCTACCTGACGGCGGAACCCGATCTGGTGGCGCGCTGGGGCGAGCGGCTGGCAGGCTTGAGCGGACTGAAGGTCGGCAT
>NZ_LGQY01000096.1:0-24850 GCF_003116065.1 Azospirillum sp. TSO5
CCTTTTCGGCCCGCCGTTCGAACAGGGACAGGCGGGTGAGTTCCGCCTCGATCCGCCGGTCGGCCTCGCGCCGGCCGATGCCGTGCAGGGCCGCGAAATAGCGGAGATTCTGCACCACCGTCAGGTCGAGGTCGAGCGTCGGCTGCTGGAATACCACACCCAGATGGGCCAGCGCGTCGCCCGGTGCCTGTGCGATGTCGTGGCCGTGGATGCGCACCCGTCCGGCGGTCGGCCGCAGCAGGCCGGTGGCGAGCGCGAACAGCGTGCTCTTCCCCGCACCATTCGGGCCGAGCAGGCAGGTGAAGGCGCCGGGCATCACGCGGAAGCCGACATCCTCCAGCGCGAGGCGGTTTCCGCCATAGCTGTGGCGCAGTCCTTCGACCTCCAGTGCCGGCACCGTCATTCCGCTGTCCCTTTCTGCCTCAGCCCTTCCAACTCAACCCTTGACCGCCACGCCCCAGGGATAGCGGCCGACCTTGACCGTCTTCGTCACCTTCAGGCCGTCGACGTCGATCACCGACACGTCGCCGCTGACCCCGTTGGTGGTGTAGAGCGTCTTCTGGTCCGGCGTCAGCGCCAGCTGCCAGACGCGACGGCCGACCAGCAGGTAATCCTTCACCTCGAAGGTCTTGGCGTCCACCACCGCGACATGGTTGGCGGGCCCGAGCGCGACGAAGGCATAGCGGCCGTCGTCGGTCAGCTTGACGCCTACCGGCTGGATACGGTCCTTGGCGACGCCCTTGATGTGGAAATCGACGACCTTTGTGACCTTGCGGGTGCCGGTGTCGATGACGCTGACGGTGCCGCCGATCTCCGACGAAACCCACAGCTGCGAACCGTCCTTGGTGAATTGGGCATAGCGCGGGCGGGGGCCGACCAGCGTGTTGTCGACCACCTCGCGCTTTTCCATGTCGATCCAGTGGACCATGCTGGTCGTTTCGGAGGTGTTGACGCCCCAGCGGCCGTCGGGGCTGACGTCCATCCCCTCCGGCTCCACCCCGACATCGACCTGGAAGGCGACCTTGCGCGACGGCACGTCGACCACGGTGACGATGTTGCTGTCCTCGTTGGCGATGATCAGGTGCTTGCCGTCGGGGCTGAGGGCAAACTGCTCCGGATCCTCGCCGGAGGGCAGGTTGTGGACGATCTTCTTGCTGGCGAGGTCGAGGACCTGCACCGCGTGGTCGTCGCTGGCGCAGATGAACAGCTGGCTGCCGTCCTTCGACAGGGTGATGCCGCGCGGGCGCTTGCCGACCTTGATCGTGTCGGTGACCGCCATGGTCTTGCCGTCGATCACCGAGAGGGTGTTGTCCTTCTCGTTCGACACATAGATGGTCTGGGCCGAGGCGGCCGTCGCCACGGTGGCTGCGATCAGGGCGGCTAAGGAGATGCCGGTGAAGCGGGCGGCGGTCATGGCGTGGTCTTTCCTCGCGTCTTGCAAAGCGTTTCCGGTTGGTCGTAGCCCAGGCTGTCGAGTTCGGTGCGCGGGTGCAGGAATCCCTCCTGCGGCGACACCGACACCACGGACCGGTCGGCGGCCAGCAGCACCGGCTGGCGCAGCTGCCCGTCCCAGGGCCGCAGGCTGAGCGGGGCGCCGCGGAAGGCCGACATGGTGAAGTCGGGCGACTGGATGAAGGCGATCAGGCGGTCGGGGTCGGCGGAGCGGGTGCGGGCGGCGACCTCGCCCACCACGCGGACGGCGGTCCAGTCATTGTGGTCGCGCGCGGTCATCGGGCGCTTGGCCGCCGCCTTGAAGCGGGATTGCAGCTGTGCCGCGCCCCATTGCTCGTGGGTGCGGTGCCAGACGGTGGGGACCAGCCCCTGGGTGCCGGCGACCGGGCGCGGATCGGCGGTGCGGTAGGACAAATAGTCGCCGAACTCCCCGACCTCGTCGGCGACGATCAGCACGTCGTAGGCCTTGGCCTGGGTGAAGACCGGAATTTCGGATTCGGCCGTGCGGTTGACGTCGCTTTCGGCGGTCCATTCCTTTTCCGCCACGATCTGGGCGCCGAAGCGCTTGGCGGTGCGGCGGATCGCGTCGGCGTACAGCTTGTCCTCCGGCCGGCGGCCGGTGACCAGGAACCAGCGCGGCCAGCGCTTCTTCACCAGATATTGGCCGAGCGCGTCGGCCAGCATCGCCCGGCTGGGTGCCACATGGACGAGGTTCGCGGCGCAGGCGCTGCCGCGCAGGGTGTCGTCGGGCGCGTTGGCGTTCAGCAGCAGCAGGTTGCGCGCCTCCGGCAGCTTCGACAGGGCTTCCACCGTCGCGCCGGGGGCGTCGACGATGACGAAGCGGTCGCCGCGGCCGGCCAATTCGCGCAGGGCCGCGGCGGCGTCCCCGTCCGGCGGCACCTCCACGCTGTCGAGCAGGAAGGTCTGCTTGAGGAACTTGCCGGTCGTGTTGTTGTCGGCGATGGCGAGATTCGCGCCGGCCAGCCCGTCGTCGGCCGTGGGCTCGTCGGGGTTGGAGACGGAAGGCGGCGGTTCCGGCGTCTGCGACAGCAGGCCGATGCGGATCTCGGCGACCGTCTGGGCTGCGGCACCGGCGCCGGGCGTCCCGGCCAGCAGGACGGCGGCGAGGGCGGCCAGCGATGAACTGCGCAAAAGTCCGGGAAGGCGGGGCTTGGTCATCATATCCGTCGGAACGCCAACTGTTTGGTGTGCAGCCTATCTGGCGAACCCGGATGGCGGAATGCGACTATGGAAGGATGGACAGGCAACGGCAGGGGCCGGACCCCGTCTTGTACGAAAGTCCAATTATTGGTGTGGCGGAGCGATGGCTATCCTGGCCGCCCGTTCCATGATGAAACCACCACTGCCGGAACTTGCCATGGCGTATGTGACCCGCCGCCGATTCCTGTCCGGACTGGCCGCTAGCTGCGTGTCTGTCGGAGTCGCGTCCGCACTCGGCGTTCCGCGAAGTGCCGCCGCCCGGCCGCTCGATGAGGTTATGGAGCGCGGCCGGCTTCGCGTGGCGGTCTACCGCGACTTCCCGCCCTTCTCCTTCCAGCGCGATGGCAAGCTGGTGGGCATCGACGTCGATCTGGCCAAGGCGATCGCGGAGAAGCTGGGCGTCAAGGCCGACATCTACGAACAGATCCCCGGCGAGACGGTGTCGGACGATCTGCGGGTGGCGGTCTGGCGCGGCAGCCTGTTCGGCGGGGAACTGGCCGACATCATGATGCACATCCCCTATGACAAGCAATTCGGGCTGATGAATCCGGAAGCGGTGCTGTTCGGCCCTTATCATCACGAGGTGTTCGCGCTTGCCCGCGATCCGCAGCGGGTGCGCTCCGCCGTGCTGGCGACGCTGCCGGACGAGCCGATCGCGGTGGAGATCGACAGCGTTCCCGACTTCTTCCTTCTGGGCTTGCAGGGCGGCCGGCTGCGCAGCCGCGTCATCCATTGCCCGACGCCCGAGGCCGCCATCGAAAAGCTGACCTCCGGCGAGGCTGCGGCGGTGCTGGCGCCGCTGAGCCAGGTGCAGGCGGCGCTGGGCGCGCGGGCCGAGCAGTTCCCGGTTACCACGGTGAGCCTGCCGGGCATGATGACCTCCAACTGGAACATCGGCATGGCGACCAAGGAAAACGCCCGCGACCTCGCCTACAGCATCGGCGACGCGGTGACGGCGCTGACCGAGGACGGGACCATGGGTAGGATCTTCGCCGCGTATGGTGTCACCCACACGCCGCCGCCGCTGGTGGAGTGAGCGGGACGGACGGAACTCGGCCGGTCGGGAGGAGATGGATGGGACACGCCCTTTACCAAGCAGGTCTGGCCGGCGCGATGATCGTCGTCGCGGGCACCGCGTTCGCCGCAAGCTCTCCATCCGATCCGCTGAACTCGGTGATGTGGGAGGCGCTGCGCGACCAGTATTTCGCCGGTGCGCCGGTCGTGTTCGACGATGCGGTCAGGGTCAACGCCCCGGCGGCGGCGGAGGACACGCGCGCGGTGCCGGTTTCGGTCGACGCCACGGCGCTGGGCAACGTGGTGGAGATGGTGGCGATCGCCGACCTCAACCCTTTCCCGCTGGTGCTGCGCTACCATCCCGGCACCGCCGCGCCCTACATCGCCACCCGCATCAAGATCCAGCAGGCCACCGCCGTGCGTGGTGCGGCACGGACCGCCGACGGGGTGTGGCATGTCTCCGGCGTGATGGTGGATGCGGCGGGTGGCGGTTGCAGCGCGCCGCCGGCCTCCTATGCCCAAAAGGATTGGGCCGACCATGTCGGCGAGGTGCAGGCCCGGCTGTGGCCGGCGGACACCGACGGGGTGGCGCGGCTGCGGCTGCGCATCCGCCATCCCAACGACACCGGTCTGGTCGACGGCATCCCCGCCTATTTCATCGAGACCCTGCAGGTTGAGGCACAGACCCCCAGCGGTGCGCCGGAACTGGCGCGGATCGACAGTCTGGAGCCGGTGTCGGAGAATCCGGTCTATTCGCTGGACGTGCGCCCGCCGCCGGACGCCACGGCGCTGGTGCTGCGCGGCCGGGACAACCAGGGCGGCGAAATCCGCGCGACGATCCCGATGCCGCCGCCGGGCGCCCGACCTGCGATGAGGCCGGCGATGTCGCTGAAGCCCGCCGATCAGCCCTGGAGTGTCGGGCAATGAGCATGCCGCTTCTGCGCCGGCTGGCGCTGACCACTGTCTTTGCCACCGCCATGATGGTCGGTGTGGCGACAGGATCGGCGCAGGCCGCCGGGCCGCTGACCTATGATCTGAAGCCGACGCGCATCGCCCCCGACACCTATGTCTTCGAAGGCTCGACCAAGCATTTCACCCGCGCCAACGGCGGCAACATCCTGAATTCGGGATTCATCGTCACGGCCGACGGGGTGATCGTCATCCAGACCGGCCCGTCCCGCCGCTATGGCGAGGAGATGCGCGCGGCCATCCGCAAGGTTACCGAAAAGCCGATCCGCAAGGTCTTCATCAGCAACCTGCATCCCGACTATTGGCTGGGCTCCCAGGCCTTCGCCGACGTGCCCATCGCGGCCCTGCCCGGCACCATCGCCGGCATCCAGGAGGAGGGGAGCGGCATCGCCGACAACATGTACCGGCTGGTCGGCGACTGGATGCGCGGCACCGAGGTGACGGTGCCGACGGAGCCGGTCTATGGCTCGACCGTCAAGTTCGGCGACCATCGCCTGCGGCTGATCCCGCTGAGCGGACACACCGCCGCCGACCTGATGATCCTGGACGAGACGACGGGCGTGCTGTTCACCGGCGGCGTGGTCTTCTGCGACCGCACGCCGACGACCCCGCACGCCACCGTCGCCGACTGGCTGAAGGAACTGGACTCGGTCGATGGTTTGGACATCCGGCTGCTGGTGCCCAACCACGGGCACATCCGGTCCGACAAGGCCTGCGTCGCCCAGACGCGCGACTGGCTGACCTGGCTGGACGGCACGCTGCGCCATGCGGTGGACTCCGGACTCGACATGGCGGAAGCGTTGGAGCTGCCGATTCCGGAGCGATTCGAAGTGCTGGACGTGCTGCGCGAAGAGTATCGCCGCTCCGTCGCCCATCTCTGGCCGAAGATCGAACAGGCTGCTCTGCCGCGGGTCAATTGAAGCGCGGCGGCCTGACGTTTACGCCTGCTACTATCCGACAATTTACCCAACCGATCATCCGTCTACACTGCCGATATCGTAAAGCGACGCGGTCCCTTCGGCCGCCAAAAGCTTAAAAAGCCGCCCCCGATCCCGCTTCTCACCGCCGGACCCGCCCGTCCGGCGGCAACGGACGGGTCATGCCCCGGGCGGTGCCGTCATCATCAGTTTTGGGAGGCAACCGCATATGAAGCGCCTGGTTACAAGTCTCGCCCTGGCAGCCTCGCTGACCGCGTTCAGCGCCACCGGCGTCCTGGCCGCCGACGCCCCGGCCGGCCCGTCCAGCGACGATCTGCTGAAGAGCGCCACCAACACCGAAGCGGTCCTGACCTATGGCATGGGGCCCCAGGCCCAGCGCTTCAGCCCGCTGACCGACCTGAACGCCGACACCGTGAAGAAGCTGGTCCCGGTCTGGTCCTTCTCCTTCGGCGGCGAGAAGCAGCGCGGCCAGGAAGCCCAGCCCATCATTTATGACGGCACCATCTACGTCACCGGTTCCTACTCCCGCCTCTATGCGGTCGATGCCCGCACCGGCCACAAGAAGTGGGAATACAACCACCGCCTGCCCGACGGCATCATGCCCTGCTGCGATGTCGTGAACCGCGGCGCGGCGATCTACAAGGACAAGATCTATTTCGCCACGCTGGACGCCCGCCTCGTCGCGCTGAACCGCGAGACCGGCAAGGTGGTGTGGAACAAGAAGCTGGCGGAATACAAGGACGGATATTCCAACACCGCCGCCCCGCTGATCGTCGACGGCAAGATCATCACCGGCAATTCCGGTGGCGAGTTCGGCGTGATCGGCATGGTCGAGGCCCGCGATGCCGAAACGGGCGAGCTGGTCTGGCAGCGCCCGACCATCGAAGGCAATATGGGCAAGCTGAACGGCAAGGATTCGACCGTCACCGGCAAGACCAACGCCAGCTGGCCCGGCGACATGTACAAGACCGGCGGCGGCGCCACCTGGCTGGGCGGCACCTACGACCCGGAGACCAAGACGCTGTTCTTCGGCACCGGCAACCCGGCGCCCTGGAACTCGCACCTGCGCCCCGGCGACAACCTCTACACCTCGTCCACGCTGGCGATCAATCCGGACAATGGCGAGATCAAGTGGCACTACCAGACCACGCCGCATGACGGCTGGGACTTCGACGGCGTGAACGAATTCGTGTCCTTCGACCTGAAGAAGGACGGCAAGGTCATCAAAGCCGGCGGCAAGGCCGACCGCAACGGCTTCTTCTATGTCATCGACCGCACCAACGGTAAGCTGATCAACGCCTCGCCCTTCGTCACCAAGATCACCTGGGCCAAGGGCATCGACATCGAGACCGGCCGTCCGATCTACAACGACGACAACCGGCCCGGCGCGCCGGCCACCGGCGATGCGCACGACGCCAAGGGCAAATCGGTCTTCGCGGCTCCTGCCTTCCTGGGTGCCAAGAACTGGATGCCGATGGCCTACAACCCGCAGACCGAACTGTTCTATGTCCCGGCCAACGAGTGGGGCATGGACATCTGGAACGAGCCGATCACCTACAAGAAGGGTGCCGCCTATCTCGGCGCCGGCTTCACCATCAAGCCGCTGTATGACGATTACATCGGCGCGCTGCGCGCCGTCGATCCGAAGACCGGCAAGATCGTCTGGGAATACAAGAACCCGGCCCCGCTGTGGGGCGGCGTCCTGACCACGGCCGGCAATCTGGTCTTCACCGGCACGCCCGAAGGCTATCTGAAGGCCTTCGACGCGAAGTCCGGCAAGGAAGTCTGGAAGTTCCAGACCGGTTCCGGCGTGGTCGGCAGCCCGGTCACCTGGAAGATGGATGGCGAGCAGTATGTCGCCGTCGTCTCCGGCTGGGGTGGCGCGGTGCCGCTGTGGGGCGGCGACGTCGCCAAGCTGGTGAAGGATATCACGCAGGGCGGCTCGCTCTGGGTCTTCAAGCTGCCGAAGGCCTGACCGCAAGAGCGGCCAAGCGGGACGGGGCGGGCCGGAGCAATCCGGTCCGCCCATTCCCGTGTCTGCTCTTATTTGGTCGCTTATTCATTTTTTCAACGATGTCCTACCATAGTCCAATTATTCGCAGGTCCCACTGCTGATAACGTCTGCTCATGCGAAGCAAAAGCCGCAGGACGGCTAGAAACAGAGGGAACGTCTTTCTCATGAATGCACGGATTATTCGACTTGCCGCCGCCGTTGGTCTGATCGGCGCCGTCGCTCTCCCCGGTCTGGTCTATGCCCATGGCGATGTCACCCCGCAGCCGGTCGACACCACTGGGCTGGAGAAGCTGGGCGACAGCTGGCGGGACAGCAATCCCTATCGCGGCAACGAGCGCGCCATCGAGATCGGCGCATCAGCCTTCAACCAGAACTGCGCGCGCTGTCATGGGCTGGGCGCGGTGTCCGGCGGCATCGCTCCCGACCTGCGCTATCTGGAAAAGGGCGACGGCGGCGACGAGTGGTTCAAGGAGCGTGTCACCAACGGCTCGATCCGCAACGGCGTGACCTATATGCCGAAGTTCGGCGAGGCGCTGGGCCAGGAGGCTCTGTGGTCGATCCGTTCCTGGCTGGAAACCGTGCACGAGGAATGACCCCTGCCGGATCATTGGCTCTTCCCTTCCACGCTTCACATCCAAGGTGGTCATCCATGATTCGCAGAACCGCATCCCTGGCCGCCGTCGCGGCCGCCCTGCTGGCCGCTCCCGCCTTCGCGGCCGATCACGCCACGCCGGAACAGGCGAAGTCGCTGGTCGCCGACGCCGTCGCCTACCTGAAGGCCAAAGGGCCGGATGAGGCGACCAAGGCCTTCCAGGACCCCAAGGGCAGCTTCCGCCGCGGCGAGCTGTATGTCTTCGTCTTCGACACCGACGGCCGCTACGTCGCCTCCGGCGCCAACCCGAAGCTGGCCGGGACCGATGCCGCCAATCTGAAGGACGCCGAAGGCAAGCCCATCGTCCAGGCGATGATCTCAGAAACCAAGGAAAAGCCGAACGCCGTCATCGACTATGTCTGGCTGAACCGCCAGACCAACAAGGTCGAGCACAAGCATTCCTACATCACCCGCGACGGCCATTACATCGTCGGCGCGGGGACCTATGACCAGTGAGCGCCCGTCAGTGAGCGCTTGACGCGCCGTCCCCGGTCGATGCCCTGAAACCTGTTCTTCTTAAACTTCATCGCCCGGCTCTCCCACGAAGCGGTCCTTCGTGGGAGAGCCGGGCGGAACTGTTTTGCGGAACCGGCGGGGCGTCGCCTCAGAACAGCCCCTGCGCCTCGCGCGCGTAGTCCAGCAGCTTCTCCACCGACCGGGCACGGTCGGCCGTTTCGGCAAAGCGCGTCCGCGCCGTCTCCGCCGCCTGCGACCTTGCGGCCGAATCCTGCCCGAGCGCCACGGCGCGCTCCAGGAAGGCCGTTTCGTCGGCAACCGTCATGGCCGACCCGACCACGCCGGCGACGTCGCCCCGGGCATAGGTCACCACCGGCAGGCCGTCCGCCAACGCGAATGCGGCGCTGCCGCCGCCGCCCTGGCGCGGCGGGTTGAGATAGGCGGTCGCCACGCCGTACAGCCCGCGGATGCCCTCCACATTGCCCAGCGCATGCATCCGCGCCGCGTTGCGGGCGGCAGCGATCCGGCCGGGCAACTCCGACACCGCGCCGGCGAAGGCGACCTGCCCATCCGGCACGCGGTCGAGAAGGCGGTCGAGCGTCTCCAGGAACTCCGGCCCGACCTCCTGGTCCAGGCGGTTGCCGACCACGACGTAAAGCGGCCCGTCAGCGAGCGGCCCGTCTGCGGGCAGGCCGAACTCAGCGCGGCTGCGTGCGGGGCCGGCGGCGGGCAGCGTCCAGCCAAAGGAGAAGGGACGGAAGCGAGACCGCGCCTCCTCCGGCCAGCCGGCGGCATCGTCCTCCGGCGCATAGCCCAGCAGAATGGTGGCGAGCGAGGGCGACAGGCCGCTGGAGGTCGGCAGGAAAACCACCGGGCGGCTGCCGGCGAACAGGTCGGCCACGGTGTTGGACCCGCCGAAGGCGACGATCACGTCGGGGTCGAACCGCTCCACCGCCTCGACGATGGCGGTCAGCTTCTCCTCGTCGAAGCGCGGCTGCGGGAAGGACAGCATGCGGACGTTCGCGCCCTGGGCGGAGATGGTCTGCTCGCCGTCATAATCCTCGGTGACGTTGTAGCTGTACTCGGGGACGAAGCCGTTCTCCCCCTCCACCGCCATGGCGTTGGGGTTGATGATCAGCACCTCGCAGCCATGGTCGTCCTGCAGCCGGCGGGCGTAATCGAAGGCATCGGCCGTGGGCTGGTGGCCCTCGCCCAGCATCTGGTTGGTGATCAGCGCCACCCGCTTGACCGCCGCGCGCGGAGACGTCCGGCGCAGGCGGGCGTCCAGGTCGTAGCGGCGCGCGGTCTCCTCCACCAGCAGCCGGTAGAAACGGCGGAACTCGCCATTGGTGAAGGCGCCGACGTCGCCCTTGCGGGCATCGCCCTGGAACAGCCGCAGGGCGATTCCCCAATAGGCGTAATGCATGGAGGGCACGGAGAAGCGCAGAGGGTCTTCCAGCGCCGTGTTCACCAGATTGCGGTAATAGGCGATGTCACCGCTCAGCAGGAACAGCAGGGACTGGCGCCGCATCACGTCGCCCATCGTATAGCGGGCGTCGACCTCCGCCGCGGCGGCGGCGCGGATGTCGTCGTCATAGCGGCGGATCAGATTCGCAAGCGCGCCGACATTGCCCCAGCCCTCGCCTTCGTTGGTCAGCAGGCTCAGAGCGCGGGCGAAGCTGAGCGCCGCCTCGCGCTGTCGGCCGGAGGCGTGCAGGGCGTGGCCCAGATTGGCGTGAAAGAGGGGAGAGCTGTCGTCGCCGGCCACCGCCTGGGCGATTCGGTCGACCGCCTCCTCCGCCCGGCCGGATTGCAGGGCGATGACCCCAAGCAGATGGAGGGCGTCCGGATGGCCGGGCGAAGCGTCCAGCACGTCGCGGTACAGCCGCTCGGCCTCCGCGGTGCGGCCGGCGCGGTGGTGTTCCGTCGCGACGGCCAACGTCTGCTCGATCTGGTCCATGATGCACGTCCTTGCTGTCGGGGCGGCCCCCATCCCCCGGAGACCGTCGTCCCATGCTGTTTACTCTGTTTTAGGGGACACGCGATCAACTTTCCGCATGCGTAGACCTACGACCATTCGGGGAGGCTGCAGCCGCGGCGTCATCCCCCGACCGACAACAGCCATTACGGGCATCCTGGCACGGTGTCTTTTCTGGGGCCTGCTCGCCATTGCGGGCGTCATATCGGGCGCCACGGGGGCCGCCGCGTCCCCGCCGATGGAGGGGACGGTCGGGGAGGCCTCCGGCGGGCCGTCGATCGCGATCAGCCTTGCCGACCGCCGGCTGTACCTGACCGGTTCCGATGGCGAAGTCCGCAGTTTTCCGGTCGCCATCGGCCGTCCCGGCGTGCCGATCCCCGTCGGCGACAGCACCATCCAGCGCAAACGCCGCAATCCGACATGGCGGCCGACCGCGCATCAGCGGCGGGACAAACCCTCTCTGCCGCGGGCGGTGCCGCCGGGGCCGAACAACCCGCTGGGCAAGTTCGCGCTCGACCTCGGCTGGCCGGCCATCGCCATCCACGGCACCAACGAGCCGGACTCGGTGGGCAGACGGGCCAGCGGCGGCTGTTTCCGCATGCTGCCCGCCGACATCGAAACGGTCTTCGCGGCGACCGAGGTCGGCACGCCGGTGCGGGTGGTGCGGGACTCGCTGGGTGGGAGCGTGCCGGAACGGGCGGCGCCCCCACCTACGCCCTTGCCGGCGAGGACGCTGCCGGCCGCGGTCAGGGCGGTCCCGCCGGCCGCCGTGCGCCCGCAGCCGGTGGCCGCCGTGGCCGCTTCCAGCACGCCCGCTTCCTCCATGCCCGCTGCGCCGGTGGCGGGGCCTCCACCCGCGCCGGTTGCCGATCCGCGCTGTGCCACGGTAACGGCGCCGTTGCGGCGGATGATCTGCGACGTTCCCGCACTCGCCCTGCTCGACGGCCGCGTCCGTGGAGCGCAGGAGCGGTTCCTGGCCGGCATCGCCGATCCCGCGGCCCGTGCCACGGCGTCCTACGACCTGATCCAGGACGAGCGCCGCTTTCACGAGCGGATTGCCGCACTGTGCTGGATCCGCGCCGGAACCGAGGGCGACCCGGCGGTGGCCGCGGCGGCGCAATCCTGCCTGACCACGGCTCTCGGGCGCCGGTTGAGCGACGTGACGGAACGGATCGCCGGCCTGCGGCGCGGGATGCGGCTGGCCGGAGAGCCATAGCCGGAAAGGCCGAATAGCACCGTCCGCGGTCATTCTGGCTTGCCTGCATGCCTGCGGACTGCTAACCCGCAGGACCTAACCGTTCGGACAATCCGCCGCCCATGCCGATCGACTATTATTTGAACATCGCGGCCTCCGGCCTGCTGACCGGCCTGGTCTATGGGCTGGCGGCGCTCGGCCTGTCGGTCATCTTCGGCGTGGTGCGCGTCGTCAACTTCGCCCATGGCGAGATGATGGTGGCGGGCATGTACGGCGCCGTGCTGTTGGGCGGCTGGCTCGGGCTGGACCCGCTGCTGTCGGCGCCGATCATGGCGGCGCTGCTGTTCGTCTGCGGCTGGCTGCTGCAGCGCGGGCTGGTGAACAAGTTCGTCGAGCGGCCGGAGCACATGCAGTTCATCCTGCTGCTGGGCGTCGCCACCATCCTGGTCAACGCCATGCTGATGCTGTTCGGCCCGGACGCCCGCAATGTCCAGGTGCCCTATAGCTTCGACACGGTGGAGATCGGGTCGATGCTGCTGGACGCCGTGCGGCTGCGCGCCGGGGCGGCGGCCATCGTGGTGGCGGCGGCGCTGTTCGCCTTCTTCCGCTTCAGCCGGACCGGCAAGGCGATCCGCGCCTGCGCCGACAACCCGCTGGGCGCCCGCGTGGTCGGTCTGAACATCGACGGGCTCTATGCGCTGACCTTCGGCATCGGCGCCGCGGTGGTCGGGGTGGCCGGTGCGCTGATGACCCTGCTGGTCGATGCCCGGCCGCAGCTGGCGCCGGAATACACGCTGCTCAGCTTCATCATCGTCATCGTCGGCGGGCTGGGCAGCCTGCCCGGCGCGCTGCTGGGCGGCGTGCTGATCGGCATGTCGGAGGCGCTGGCCGGCTTCCTGCTGACGCCGTCCCTGAAATCCCTGTTCAGCTACGGGGTGCTGATCGTGGTTCTGCTGCTGCGCCCGCAAGGGCTGTTGGGGAAACGGTCATGAGCGGCCTTTCGGGAGTGACCGGGCGCGGCATGGTGCTGTTGGTCCTGGCGGCGCTGGGTCTGGCGGTGGCGCCCTTCGTCGCCGACCGCTATCTGGTTTCGGTTCTGACGACGGTGCTGTGGTTCGCCTATGTCGGGCAGGCCTGGAACGTGATGATGGGCTTTTCCGGCCTGCTGTCGCTGGGCCACGCGCTGTATGTCGGGCTGGGCGCCTATGTCAGCGCCGCGCTGTTCGTCCATTTCGGCATCGGTCCCTGGGCCGGCATGGTGCTGGCGATGCTGGTGGCGGTGGTTGCCGGCTGCATCATCGGCTTCCTGGGTTTCCGGTTCGGGGTGAAGGGCGTGCATTTCGCCCTGCTGACCATTGCCTTCGCCGAGGTGGCGCGCATCGGCTTCGACCACATCACCTGGGTCGGCGGCTCCGGCGGGTTCTTCCTGCCGGTGGAGGCGGGGGCGAGCGATCCGCTGAATCTGCGCGGCTCACCTGTGCTGTTCTATTACGTGGCGCTGGCGCTGGTCGTCGGGGCGCTGCTGCTGTCGCGGGTGCTGCTGCACAGCCGGCTGGGTTACCAGTGGCTGGCGGTCCGCGAGGAGCCGGACGCGGCGGAGGCGTCGGGCGTCGATCTGTTCCGCGCCCGCATGACCGCGGTGGCGGTGTCGTCGGCCCTGACCGCGCTGGGCGGGGTGTTCCAGGCCTTCTATTTCAACAACCTGTTCCCGGAGCAGGTCTTCTCCATGGGCCGCTCCATCGAGATCATCCTGCCGGCCATCGTCGGCGGCATCGGCACGCTGGTCGGCCCGATCCTGGGCGCCTTCATCCTGACCCCGCTGGGCGAGGCGCTGACCTTCCTGATCGAGGCCGGCGGGCTGGATTTGCCTGGCCTGAAACAATTGTTCTATGGCGCGGCGCTGGTGGCGATCGTGGTGTTCCGGCCGGAGGGCGTCTGGCCCTGGCTGGCCCGCCGCCTGCGCCTTGTCCGCCAGCCTGGAGATTTCCGCCAGCCGGGGGAGGGCGCCTGAGATGACCGCTTTGCTCGAAGTCGAGGGACTGTCGAAGCGCTTCCGCGGGCTGAAGGCGGTGTCGGAGGTCAGCTTCACCGTGCCGGAGGAGCGCATCCTCGCCCTGATCGGTCCGAACGGTGCCGGCAAGACCACCACCTTCAACCTGATTGCCGGCGTCTTCCCCCCCGACGAGGGCCGTGTCACGCTGAAGGGCCGCAATCTGACGGGGCTGAAGCCCAATCAGGTCTGCGCCGCCGGGATCGGCCGCACCTTCCAGATCGTCAAGCCGTTCGGCCAGCTGACGGTGGAGGAGAATGTCGTGGTCGGCGCGCTGGCCCGCGAGCGGTCGGTGGAGACGGCGCGCATCCAGGCCCGCGCGGTGCTGGAGCGGCTGGAACTGGCCGATCAGGCCAACCGCCCGGCGCGCAGCCTGACCCTGCCCGACCGCAAGCGGCTGGAGGTCGCCCGCGCGCTGGCCACCCGTCCGACCCTGCTTCTGCTGGACGAGGTTCTGGCGGGACTGCGTCCCACCGAGGTCGACCGGATGGTCGAGGTCCTGCGCGACCTGAACCGGCGCGAGGGGCTGACCATCCTGATGATCGAGCATGTCATGCGCGCGGTGATGGCGCTGTCCGACCGCGTGGTGGTGCTGGACCATGGCGAGAAGATCGCCGACGGCGTCCCGGCGGAGGTCGTCGCCGACCCCCGCGTCGTCGAATCCTACCTGGGCGCCGAAGCACTGGACTGACCCGGTCCCCGCTCAGTTGCTGAGGTTGGCCGGATCCTCGCGGTAGGTGACGGAGGCGACCTCGGCGGTCAGGGGATGGCCGGGATAGGTGAAGCGGTGCAGCCACTGGGTGTCGCCGGACGCGCTCCAGAAGCGCAGCATCAGCCGGCCCGGCATGCGCGGCAGTTGCTCCGGCCGGCCGGAGACCTGATGAACCGGCTTGCCGTCGACGGTCCAGACGATGCCGTCGGGCTTCCAGTCGAAGCCGTAGCTGTGGAAACCCTTGGCGGCGTCGAACCCCAGATCGACCACCGCATTGCGGTGCCCGACGCCGTTGACGACGTAGCTGATCTCCAGCTTGGTGGTGTCCTTGCCGGCGATGCCCAGCGTGATCTCGTCCCAGGGATCGCCGAAGGGCGGGCCGGTGTAGTGGGAGACCGAGGTCATTACCCCGTCGGCCTTCACCGCCTTCAGCGACACCGTGTAGGCGCCATAGCCGTAGAAGCGGTGCGTCGAATATTCGCCGCAGGAATAGCGGTCGTAGCCGGTGATGCGGTCGTCCACCGTCAGGGCGAGGCGACCCTTGCTGGCGGTGACGTTGGCGCGGCTCCAGGTGCAGTTCATGTGCCCGCCCGCCTTCCAGCCGTCGGACCGCTGCCAGCGCGAGGGATCGAAGGAGCCCGACGTCTCGCTGAAACTGCCGCCGATGTGGCTGAACAGCGAGTCCGCCAGCGCAGGGCCAGCGCCGGAGTAAAGAGAGCTGGCCAGCAGGGCCGTGAGGCCCGCGCCGATCAGGGTGCTCCTCCGCACGCCGTGTCCCGTGGCGATTCTCCGCATGGCCGTTCCTCCCGCTGCTGCCGAGCCAATCCGAAATTTCGGTCGGCCTGCACCCCGATATCGCAGGTGCAGGGCAGGGCGGCAACCGCGCGGGCGGGGTGCGCCCTCCCGCCAGCCGGCGTACCTCAGGGGATGAGCATCGGGCCGTCAGACGTCGGTGACGCCGCTTTTGGGGATGCGCACGTCGCGGTGGACCGACATGCTCAGCAGCAGGCCGACGCCGATCATCAGTGTCATCATCGCCGAGCCGCCGTAGGACACCAGCGGCAGCGGGATGCCGACGACCGGGATCAGCCCCATCACCATCGCCACGTTGACGAAGACGTAGAGGAAGAACTGCGCGGTCATGCCGACGGCGACCAGCCGGCCGAACTGGCTGCGGCTGTTCAGCGCGATGACCCAGCCATAGATGAACAGCAGGACGTAGAGCGCCAGCAGCGTGGCGGCCCCGACCATGCCGAACTCCTCCGCCAGGACGACGAAGATGAAGTCGGTGTGCTTTTCCGGCAGGAACATCAGCTGGCTCTGTGAGCCGGACATGAAGCCCTTGCCGAACAGCCCGCCGGATCCCAGCGCGATCTTCGACTGCAGGATGTTGTAGCCGGCGCCGAGCGGGTCGGTCTCCGGATCGAGGAAGGTATAGACGCGCTGCTTCTGGTAATCGTGCAGGAACTCCCAGGCGATCGGGATGGCGCTGAGGCCGCCGCCGATCACCAGCAGGAACTTCCACACCCGGACGCCGGCGGCGAAGAAAATGGCGCCGCTGCCCATGATGAGCAGAAGCGAGGTGCCGAGGTTCGGCTGCATCAGCACGAAGGCGACCGGCGTGAAGACCAGCAGCAGGGGCGGGATCAACAGCAGCGGCCGGCCGATCTGGTCCAGCGTCACCCCATGGAAATAGCGGGCGAGCGCCAGCGTCAGCGCCGGCTTCATCAGCTCCGACGGCTGCAGCTGGAAGAAGCCGAGGTCGATCCAGCGCTGGGCGCCCATGCCGATGCGGCCCATCATCTCCACCGCGATCAGCAGGCAGAGCACGACGAAGAAGATGACGTAGGCCGATTTCATCAGGTGGCGGATGTCGATCAGCGCGATGCCCAGCATCAGGACCAGGCCGGGAATGGCGCGGACCAGCTGTGGCTGGGCCCAGGGCTTCCAATGGCCGCCGGCGGCGGAATAGAGCAGCCCGACGCCGACCCCGGTGATCGTGCAGACCAGCAGGACCAGCCCCCAGTTGATGAGCCTGAATTTCGTGCCGAGCGTCAGCTGCGACCGCTGCGGCTCCAGGCCGCCGGAGCCGAGATTGGAAAGAACCACGACCTTACGCCGATGTTGCCGGAAGGGACGGAGCCGGATCGGAGCCGGCGGCTCGGACCCCGAAAGATCGGGCGGAGCAAACCGTCCGGAGGGGACCGGCGCGGATAATGCGGCAAGCGGTCCCGCGGGTAAAGGCGGCCGTGCGCCGGCCGCTTTTTCTAACCGGCCCCGCTTGCCGGATCAGGCGGGTGTCAGGCTGGCATGGGCACCGGATGCGCCGCTTCGGGGAAGAAGCGGACCTGATTGCGCCCGGCGTGCTTGGCGTCATAGAGGGCGGTGTCCGATTGGGCCATCAGATCGGAAAACTCGCTGTGCTCCCTGGTCAGGCTGACGCCGCCGATGCTGCAGGTCACCGTCACCCCGGCTTCCGCGCCGAGCTGGGCCAGCTGCCGTTCGATGGCACCGCGCAGCCGCTCGGCCAGCATCCGGCCGGCCTCCGCCCCGGTTTCGGGCAGCAGGATGGCGAATTCCTCCCCGCCGATCCTGCCCAGGGCATCCTCGTGCCGGATCTGCCCGGTGCAGCAGTCGGCCACCGCCCGGATCACCCGGTCGCCGAAGGGGTGGCCGGCGTGGTCGTTGATCGATTTGAAACGGTCGATGTCGAGCACCAGCACGGTCAGCTCGCGCCCGTATCGACGGGCCCGGCGGAATTCGACCTCGCCCATTTCGAACAGGCGGCGGCGGTTCAGGGCGCCGGTCAGCCCGTCGGTGTGGGCGAGCTTTGACAGTTCGCGGTTGAACTCGTCGCTGGCCATCAGGACATAATTGATCGCCCCGATGACGGTCCCCAGCAGCGACAGCAGGAAGGTCGCCCGTTCGACGCGGTCATCCAGCATATAGGTGGCCGGAGCGTCTTCCTGTGCCATACCGGCGGACATGCGGACCAGATAGACGACGGCGAGGGAGGCGCACAGCAGTCCGGTGACGTAGTGGGGTATGCCGCGCCCCTGGTAGCGGACCAGCACCTCGAAGGCGATCACCAGCAGCACTGCTGACGTCGCGAAGCTGACCAGGACGCGCACCCAGCCGATGCCGCCGCCGACGAACAGCAACAGGAGGCAGGACAGGCCCACGGCCGCTCCCACCGCCGCCGGCACGAAGGGCCAGACCGGTCGATTCTGAAGATGGCGGACACTGGTGTAGTTCATCGACAATCCGGCGAGTCCGATTCCGTTGGCGAGCGGAATCAGAAGTTCCGGCGCCTGGCCCCCGCGATACCCGGCGATGAGGAAGGCGGAGCCCAGCAGGAATTTCCCATAAGAATAGGCCCGCAGGGATCCGCGAATGTGACGGGGGTAGCGGCCGGAGGCCACAACGATGGACAGCCCGACCGCAAAGCCTATGACAGTGATGACCTGCGCGATGAAGGTGGTCTCGAAATCCATCGGCAAGCCTGTTACGCACCGTTACGCCGGTATGTCTGGGCACGCTATACGAAGCCTTTGCCGGTGACAAGCCGCAGGGGTCAACTCTGCGCCGGGATTCCTGATTATTGCAGCTAGATTGCTTCTGGCGCCAATTTCGGGTTGTGAACGCTTGGGTCAGCCCTTGTTGGGGGCATAGCCCTTGGCGAACAGGTCGACGGCGGCGTCGACGTAGCGCTCCAGTTCGTCGTCGCTCGGCCGCTCGCTCAGGCACAGCAGCAGCTTCATGTGCATGTTCGCCTTCAGCAGCCCGAAGAACTGGTGGGTGGCGAGATCGCAGTCGGTGATCGCCAGCTCGCCCTTGTCCGCCATATGGGTCATGAACTGGCGGGCGCGCTGGAAGGTCTCGGCCGGGCCGCTTTCATAGAAGGCCTGGGCGAGCTGGGGCTGGCGCAGCACCTCGCCCAGCACCATCCGATAGACGCCCAGGGCCTTCGGCGAGGCGATGAAGCGGACGAAGGTGCGGCCGATCAGGCGCAGGCCGTCCGCCGCCGGCAGGTCCATCGCCTCGCTCCAGACGCTGCTCATGACGGAGTTCGCGCATTCGCAGGCGACCATCGCCCGGAACAGCTCCTCCTTGCTGCCGAAATGCGCGTACAGGGTCGCCTTGGACACATTCGCCTTCTTGGCGACGGCATCCATGCTGACGGCACTGTAGCCATGGTCCAGGAACAGGGTGCCTGCGGCCTCCATGATCTGGGCCTGCTTCGATCCTGCTTCGGGAGTGGGGGCAACCAATGTGGTCATGCGCGTCTCGCCGGAGTCCATGCTGCCTCGGTCCATGTTCCTGGCCCCTACCGCGTTCTGCATCGCCCGACAAGCCTCCTGACACCAATTGCCAAAAACTAAACCGTTCAGTTCGGTCTTGACAACAGATAGGTCGTCCGCCATCTTCCGACAAGACTAAACTGAACGGTTCAGTTTCTTTTCCGTGACGGCGCCGGAAAGAGCGCATCGGCGGGAATGCGGATCGGACCGCGGTGGATTGGGGATAGAGACAATGGCGAATGGCGTACGGAAGATCGTGCTGTCGGGCGTTGCGCTGGCTGTGCTGGCAGGTGGCGCCGTCGCCGGCGAACATTGGTGGACCACGGGCCGGTTCCTGGAGTCGACCGACAATGCCTATGTGCAGAGCGACATCACCGTCGTCAGCCCGAAGATTTCCGCCTATGTCCGCGACGTGAAGGTTGCGGAAAACCAGCTGGTGCGGACGGGCGACGTGCTGGCGATGCTGGACGACCAGGATTTCCGTGCCAAGGTGGCGGAGGCCGAAGCCGCCGTCACCGCGCAGAAGGCGGCGCTCGGCACGTTGGACAGCAAGCTGGAGCTTCAACGCACGGTGATCGACCAGGCCGCCGCCACGCTGGCGAGCGCCGAGGCCGAACAGCGCCGCGCCCAGCAGGAGTTCGAGCGCAGCCGGTCGCTGGCCAGCGACAGCTGGACCAGCCGGCAGAAGCTGGAGACCGCCGACGCCGACCTGCGCAAGGCGGTGGCCCAGGTGGCGAAGTCGCGGGCGGCGTTGGCGTCGGAGAACGAACAGGTCAACGTCCTGCACGCCACCCGGACCGAGACGGAGGCCCATCTGGCCCAGGCCCAGGCGACGCTGCAGACCGCGCGCAACGACCTGGACAACACCGTGATCCGCGCGCCGGTCGACGGCGTGATCGGCAACCGCGGCGTCCAGGTCGGCCAATATGCCCGGCCGGGCGTGCAGTTGCTGTCGCTGGTGCCGCTGCCCGATGTCTATGTGGTCGCCAACTTCAAGGAGACCCAGCTGGCGCACATGCGCCCCGGCCAGCAGGTCAGCATTTCCGTCGACGCCTTCCCCGACCGCCATCTGACCGGCACGGTGGAGAGCTTCGCCCCGGCGTCGGGGTCCAAGTTCTCGCTGCTGCCGCCGGAGAATGCGACCGGCAACTTCACCAAGATCGTGCAGCGGGTGCCGGTGCGGATCGCCCTGCCGCGCGACAACGCGCTGGCCGGCCTGCTGCGTCCCGGCCTGTCGGTGGTGGCGGAGGTCGACACCCGCGGCGCCGATGCCCAGCCGCATGTGGCGAGCGGCGGCGTGTTCGGCGCACTGTCCGACAAGCAGGCGGTGGCCGCCAAGTAAGCGGCGGTCACGCTCCGGCGGGGGCGCCGCCCCTTCTCCCCCCCTTCGGGGGCGGCGTTCCCGCCATCAATCAGAATGACATTCAGGCCGGAGCCGCGCCCCCTCCTTTGGGGGCGGCAGTCGTTCGGCCGCGACGGAAGGCAGCGGTTCCATGGCGACACCGGCCCAGGGCATGCGCCCGCTCACACCCCGCGACATCGCCGGCTTCTTCGCGATGGTCGTCGGCATGTTCATGGCGATCCTCGACATCCAGATCGTCTCCAGCTCGCTGTCGGAAATCCAGGCGGGGCTGGCGGCCAGCGCCGACGAGATCTCGTGGGTGCAGACCTCCTACCTGATCGCGGAGGTCGTGATGATCCCGCTGTCGGGCATCCTGTCGCGCATCCTGTCGACCCGCGTGCTGTTCACCGTGGCCGCCGCCGGGTTCACCCTGACCAGCGTCGCCTGCGCCTTTGCCGGCGGCATCGAATCGATGATCGTCTGGCGTGCGCTGCAGGGCTTCATCGGCGGCGCCATGATCCCGACGGTGTTCGCCACCAGCTTCATGATCTTTCCGCCGGAAAAGCGGGCGGGCGTGTCGGTGATGATGGGGCTGGTCGCCACCATGGCGCCGACCATCGGCCCGACGCTGGGCGGCTACCTGACCCAGCACATGTCCTGGCACTGGCTGTTCCTGGCCAACGTCATTCCCGGCATCCTGGTGACCTCGCTGGTCTGGTTCCTGGTCGATGTCGACCGGCCGAATCCGGAACTGCGCAAGGGCTTCGATTTCATCGGGCTGGCGCTGATGGCCGCCTTCCTGGGCAGCCTGGAATATGTGGTGGAGGAGGGGCCGCGCAACGACTGGTTCGACGACGAGGCGATCTTCGGGCTGGCGGTGGTGGCGGCCGTCTCCGCCGTCGGATTCTTCTGGCGGGTGCTGTCCTACCGCAATCCCATCGTGGAACTGCGCGCCTTCGCCGACCGCAACTTCGCCATCGGGTCGCTCTACAGCTTCATCCTCGGCATCGGCCTCTACGGGTCGGTCTACCTGCAGCCGCTGTTCCTGGCCCGCGTGCGCGGCTTCAACAGCCTGCAGATCGGCGAGATCATGTTCGTAACCGGCGCCTTCCAGTTCATGTCGGCCCCGATCGCCGGCGCCCTGTCGAAGCGGATGGACCTGCGCGCCATGCTGGCGCTGGGTCTGATCCTGTTCGGCACCGGCGTCTGGCTGAACAGCCATTTCACCGCCGAGACCGGCTTCTGGGAGCTGTTCCTGCCGCAGGCGGTGCGCGGCATGTCGCTGATGCTGTGCTTCATTCCGATCAACAGCGTGGCGCTGGGCACCCTGCCGCCGGACAAGCTGAAGAACGCGTCGGGCCTGTATAACCTGATGCGCAACCTGGGCGGCGCCATCGGCCTTGCCGCGATCAACACGGTGCTGACCGACCGCAACGCGCTGCATCTGAACCGACTCGGCGACAACATGAACCTCGCCCGGCCGGAGGTGCAGCAGATGGTCGACAACCTCAGCCAGCGCTTCGACGGGCTGGTGGCCGACCCGACCGCCGCGGCGATGGCCCGGCTGGTCGGGCTGGTTCAGCGCGAGGCGCTGATCCTGACCTTCAACGACGCCATGCTGCTGATGTCGGCGGTGTTCTTCGGTGCGCTGCTGTTCATGCCGCTGGTGCGCAGGCCGGGCGCGCCGGTGAAGGCGGATCACTAAGCGTGATAGGTTGCTGCCCTGGGGTTGTGCTATAGCTTGACCGATCGTCCGAACGCACGTCCGAATCCTGCCGAGCCCCCCAGTCGAGCCCCATGAGCAAGCGCCAATATACCCGAGCCGAGGTCAAGGAACTGCTGGGCGCGCTGGAGCGCCAGTGCCGTGAAGCGTCGAAGCTGGCCCAACTGGCCGAGCATGAGGCGAGCAAGCACAGCTTCGGCGCCTATCGCGACTTCCGCGACAAGGTCGGCGAATTCCAGGCGCTGGTCATCCTGATCGAACAGCGCATGCGCAATCTGGTCGACGCCCGTTCCGACGACCTGCGCGACCAGTTCGAGAAGCTGGACATGGTGATGCTGGCCCTTCTGGTGCGCGCCAGCATGCGTTTCTTCTTCGTGCTGTCGGCGAATCCGATCCTGCCGATGGGCGCCCGCGAGATCTTCGTGGCCGAACTGCGCAGCCTGCACGACGCGGCGGAAAAGCTGAAGCGGCCCAACTATGCCGGCAAGCTGGGGCCCGACCTGGACCGCGATCTGGAAACCGCCTCGCTGATCCTGGAAGAGATCATCGACAAGGCGCCGAGCCTGCTGAACTTCCGCGGGACGCCGATCGGGGAGTAGGGGGGCGGGGAGTAGGGGGCACCCGCGAAGGCGCCCCCATACCACTCACTTCGCCAGAAACTGCGCGATCGTGTCGCCCGCCTTGCCGATGTTCACCACGCCGTCGAGATGGCCCAGCGTCGAGGTGATCGACTCGGTGTATTCCACCGTGTTGCCCTGCTTTTCCAGCCGGTCCTTCAGCGGGCGCATGTTGCGGTCGGGCGGGAAGACGAGGTCGTCGGCCGACGGGATCAGCAGAACCGGGGCCTTGATCTTCGCCAGCCCATCCTCCAGCGAGGCGCCGTTGCCGGTGACGAAGGTCTGGTTGGCCTTCACCAGATAGAGGAAGTGGTTGGCGTCGCTGACCGCGGCGCGTCCGGCGGCGGCCTTGTCCAGCCAGGCTTCGATGGCGTACTGGTTGCCCATCGCCGCCTTCGGGTCCTTGCCGTCCTCCGCCCATTTGCGGCCGAAGGCGGCGTCCGCCCATTTCCAGTGCCGCGCCTGCAGGGTGACCAGCTTCAGCGCCTCGGTCAGGCCGGCCTTCGGCTCCGCCTTGCCATAATAATCGCCGTTGTTCCAGTTGGGGTCGAGCTTGATCGGTGCGGCCCACAGGTTCAGCCAGCCGATCAGGAACGGATCGGTCTCCGGCCCGCCGATGGCGGCGATGACGCGCTTGACCATCTCCGGATGGTCGGCCCCCCATTCGAATGCCTGGAGCGAGCCCATCGAGCCGCCCATCACCGCCTGCAGAGTCTTGATGCCCAGGCTGTCGATCAGCGCCTTCTGGACATTGACGAAATCCTGGATGGTGACGACGGGGAAGCTCATGCCATAGGGCTTGCCGGTGTCCGGATTGATGCTGGCCGGGCCGGTGGTGACGACGTTGGGGTCCTTCGGCGACAGGTTCACCAGCGTGTCGGAGCTGATGATGAAGTATTTGTCGGTGTCCAGCGGCTTGCCGGGACCGATGATGCTGTCCCAATAGCCGGGCGCGGCGTCGTCGGCCTTGTATTTCCCCGCGGCGTGGCTGCTGCCGCTGAAGAAGTGGGTGACGAGGATGACGTTGTCCTTGGCGTCGTTCAGCTTGCCGTAGCTTTCCCAGCCGATGCGGACGTTCTTGATCGTCCCGCCGCCGGTGGTGGTGTAGGACGGCATCTCGAAGACCTTCTTCTCGACGATGCCGTCCAACGCCAGCGCCGGCAGGGTGCCGAACAGACAGGCCGCCATGGCGAGGCCGCCGAGGCAGCCGGACCAGATGGAACCGCGGACAACCCCACGCATAAGCATCCCCCTCCAGAATTGTTCGCCTGACACTCTATTCCGGTGGCGCAGTCTACCCATAAGGTTGCGGCTGTCCAGCCGCCATCGGTGACGCTTACGGTTAGGCGAATAGGGGCAGGCGGGTGGAGGTAGCGCGTCAGCGCAGGCGGACGGCGGTTCCGTTCACCGACACCATCAGCATGCCGTTCTCCTTTCCCAGCACCTCGTAATCGACATCCACCCCGACCACGGCATCGGCGCCCAGCGCGCGGGCCGACTCCTCCAGGTCGGCAAAGGCCGCCTCGCGGGCGTCGCGCAGCGCCGCCTGATAGCCGCCGGCCCGGCCGCCGACGATGTCGCGCACGGAGGAGAACAGGTCGCGGAACACGTTGACACCCATGATCGCCTCGCCGGCGACGATGCCGAGATATTGGGTGATCTGGCGGCCTTCGACGGAATCGGTGCTGGTGACGATCATGGTCGCATCTTTCAAGGTGGTTTCGCTGCCGCACAGATGGGGGCGCCATGGCCGAGTCCAAGGCGGCACTGCGAAATCGCAGGGCGTTCTAGTCCATCGCGCCTTCCCCCACCCCGTCCGTACCGTGTAGGACAAGGTGGGGCAGGCGAGGGGGAAAGCGATGGACGACACGCGGCGAGCCATCCTGCGCTGGATGACCGGCGTCATGGAGGCGAAGGGCTGGAGCGCCGGCGGTTGGGCGCGGCTGGCCGGCGTCACCGCCACCAACCTGACCCGCTTCCTGCGCGATCCGGTGATGGGCAGCGTGCCCAGCGCCGACACGCTGGCCCGGCTGGCCCGCGTCGCCGGGTCGGAGCCGCGATTCCTCGACGACCATGCCTATGCGCCGGTCTCCCGCGTGCCGGTGCTGACACTGGAGCAGGCGCACATCTTCCTCGACCTCGGCCGCCGGGCGGGGGAGGCGTTCCTGGCCGGGGCGCTGAAGGACGGCGCCGCGTCGGTCGCGATGGACGGCCGC